>CAXIDD010000111.1:0-11133 GCA_964021975.1 uncultured Saprospirales bacterium
TTCATAAAGAACGGTTGAGTGAAAAATCCGGTGAAAAGGATTAAATTTAGAGGTATACCTAAAACTTAACACCGATATGAAGCAAAGATACCAGCAAATCGTTCAATGGATTAATGCTCGACTTCAATTAATTACGCCGGGAAAGAATGCCGTCCGGGGCGCTTCATTGGGCTTATTGGCAATGACCGCTTTTTTATGGCTGCTTTTTTTTAGTGGTAACTACCTCAAGCTTCGTGATCCATGGATATTCTTATTTGGTTTGGCTTTTGCCCTAGCAGCTGTCCTGTTTGGGTTTGTAGGAAGATGGCTTTTTAAACATTTTCGTCAAATACCGACTATTTACCTCTTGGCGCTTTTAATTACTTTACCATTATTAGATATTATGAGTTTTGAATGGATAGAGCTAGCCATAGTGCTGGTTCTTTCTTCGCTTTGTGGAGCAGGCATTTTGACTTTGAGGAAAACTGGTTTCCAAAATCTATCAACGGTGAAAAAGGTGATTACTATTTTAGGTATGACCATTGGTTTTGGTGGATTTGTGGCAGCAGGTATCCTTTACAGTAAAGATGGTTTCGACCTAGATCCCATTGCAAATGCTGCCCTTTCTACATGTTCAGAAATTCAGCCCCTAAAGGCCATCTCTCCTTCCCAAAAAGGACCGTATACGGTAAAGACCTTGACCTATGGCAGTGGTAAGGATTTGCACAGGCCTGAATATGGAGCGGAAGTAGATATTGAAACAGATTCGGTGAATGGCCTTGCTTTTATTGATAAGTGGAAAGGTTTTGGCGGTTGGTGGCGTGAAAGACACTTTGGCTTTGATTCCAGGTCTTTACCCATTAATGGCCGGGTTTGGTATCCAGAAGGAGAAGGTCCTTTCCCCTTGGCCTTGATTGTCCACGGAAATCATAGTATGCAAGATTATTCTGATGTCGGATATGAATACCTCGGAGAATTATTGGCTTCAAAAGGGATCATTTTAGCTTCTGTAGATGAAAATTTCCTCAATGGATCTTGGTCAGATATTTTTGGCGGCTTAAAGAAAGAAAATGATGCGCGAGGATGGTTGTTGCTAGAACATTTAAAAGTCTGGCATCAGTGGAACAAAGAAGCAGATAAACCTTTTTATGGAAAAATCGACACTTCCAATTTGGCACTAATCGGTCATTCAAGAGGGGGAGAAGCAGTAGCCCACGCGGCAATGTTCAATAAGTTGCCCTACTATCCAGATGATGCCTCCATTAAGTTTGACTACAATTATCAGATTAAATCGATTGTAGCGATCGCACCGGTTGATGGACAATATCAGCCTGGAGACAGTCGAACAAAAATACAGGATATCGACTATTTTGTTATTCACGGTGCTCAAGACGCTGATGTGTCTTCGTTTATGGGATCCCAACAATATGAGAGAATACAATTTAACGATAGCCTTTATCACTTTAAATCGGGGCTTTATGTTTATGGTGCCAATCATGGCCAATTTAATACCAGTTGGGGCTATAACGATACGGGAAACCCTTTTTCAGGACTTATCAATTTCAAACAACAGCTCTCTGGAGAAGATCAATTGGAAATTGCGAAGGTTTACATCGGGGCTTTTTTAGATATAACTTTAAAAAATAAAAAGGAATACCTACCACTATTTGTGGATGCGAGAAAAGGTAAAGACTGGCTTCCAGAAGTGATCTATTTGAATCAATTTGAGGATTCCAATCTGCAGCCACTGGCCAACTTCGATGAAGACTTTAATGTATCCACTACTACACAACAAGGTGGAAAAGTAAGTACCCAAAACTTATCTGTATGGCGGGAGCAAGAGATAAAATTGAAGCCACAGAAAAAAGGGAGTCGAGCTCTTTTTGTAGGCTGGCATTATGACCTTAAAGACCAAGACCAAGACCAAGACCAAAAGGAAGACAAAAAGGAACTAAGGGAATCCATTCCGGATTCCTTAATCGCCAGTTATACAATTGATTTTGGGCCAATTACGATTGATTCATCAGCTGTTTTGGTTTTTTCAATGTCGGAATCAAAAGAATCTTCCAACCCTAAATCAAAGGGGAAATGGGTAGAAAAAAAGGACAAAGACAAAAAGAAAAAAGGTAAGGAAGAAGAAGTGGATGAGAAAGAGGAAGATGATCAAAAAGGCAAGAAGAAAAAAGACAAGAAGAAAAAAGATAAGGATGAGCCTAAGAAACCAATTGATTTCACCATCGAATTGACGGACAATTCTGGAGAAATGGTGGCTTTCCCATTGAGCGATTTTGCTCCTTTACAGCGCGCGATCGAAGTCATGATTTTAAAAACAGGTTTTATAAAAGGGGATAAAGAATCAGAGAATATATTTCAGACTTTCTATTTTCCAACGAGCCAGTTCCAAAACCTAAATCCCAATTTCACGATTTCTAAAATTAAAACCATAAGCTTTATTTTCGACAAAAATGAGCGTGGGGTAGTCGTTATTGATAATCTTGGATTTATGAAAGAATTGTAAGGGGCTGGAGTGGCTTTCGATCCTCCACTTGAACAGAATAGAACAGAACGGAGAATTCTAGTAAATAAGCTAATTTACTTGTAAATATTCCGATCATGAAACAACATCAATTACTCCCTATATTAATTCTAGGACTAGTTTTGACTTCTTGTAAAACAGATCAAGAAAAGGCAGTAATTACTTCGGTAGAAGTGGCCAAGGAAATAAAATCAGATAAATTCTATCATTATTCAATTTGGTATGCTTTCGTCAATAAAGTATTTGAAGGTACGCTTACTGCAGAGGAATTAAAAGCACAAGGAGACTTAGGATTAGGTTCTTATAATCAATTAGATGGAGAATTGATTATGCTGGATGGTGTATTGTATCAGGCAAGAGAAGATGGGACGGTAACAGTCGCGGAAGATGATGCAAAAATCGTATACGCCAATGCAACGTTTTTTGATAATGATGAATCCTTTGAAATCAAGGAGACTACCAATTATGAAATCTTGAGGACCTACCTCAATGAAGCCATGCCTGGCCCTAATTTTTTCCATGCCTTCAAAATTCATGGTGATTTCAAATACATGAAGTGCGGTGGCCTCAACAAACAAGAACCACCATTTGAAGAAGGATTAGATGTCTTGATTCCCAATCGCCCCGTTTTTGAACGAGAAAATTTCTCCGGAACGATGGTCGGTTTTTTCTGCCCCGAATTTATTGGCAATATCAACGTCGCAGCCTATCATCTGCATTTCATTTCTGATGACAAACAATTCGCTGGGCACGTCATGGAATTTGAAGCACAAAATCTGACCATAGAAATGGATAAAATTACTGAATATCAATTTGTCCTACCAGACACAGAGGCCTACCACAAAGTAGGGTTCGATACAGAATTTCAATACCAAAAAAAATAACCACATCGTACTGCACAGTAGCGACGTAAGATCTTACGTCGGCCGCATCAAAAAAAACACGTCGCTCCTTCTATCTAGGCACCATATTTTATATTCAATAGCCAAACAATAAATCAAAATAGATATGACAAATACGAACCCATTCTATATAAATATAAAAAGCATTTCCTATCCTGTTTTTTTAGGTTTGTTAGGTCTATGCACCTTATTGACCTGTACAGATAACAAAAAAGAAATATCGATTTTTAGTACCATGGAGCACCCCCAAATCGAGTTTGGTTTAAGCGAATTAAATGCAGCTTTAACCACAAAAGGATGGACCATAAAAACGTCGGATCAAGCCAATGCAGATATAATATTTGAAGTAGATGAAACCAATCCCCAGTTAAAATCCGAAGGTTTCGAAATCAAAAAAGAAGGGAACGTGATTCGTTTAACCGGGTATGATCCAGCAGGTTTGTTGTACGGCGCAATAGAATTAGCAGAACAGGTCACTAGTAAAGGACTCGCTAAGATTGAACCTGCCTTGCAAAATCCATACATGGAAATGCGCGGGACAAAATTCAATATCCCACTAGATGTACGCACGCCAAGTTATACTGATGCCAGCGACGTAGCCCAGAATAATATTCCGGTCATGTGGGATTTTGACTTTTGGCAGGATTACATCGATAATTTGGCCAGATACCGATACAATTACATTTCGCTATGGAATCTCCATCCATTTCCATCCATGATTAAAGTACCCGAGTATCCAGAAATCGGCCTAGATGATGTCCAGCGCTCTACCGTAGATTGGAAAGAAAACTACCATCTACATGGTACTGGTTTGGATGAACCCGAAATTTTAGCCAATCCAGAGATCGTTAAAGAAATATCCATCGAAGAAAAGATTGAATTTTGGAAGAAAGTCATGCAATATGCCCAAGATCGGAATGTTGATTTTTACGTAATTACTTGGAATATTTTCACTTACGGTACCGAAGGTAAATACGGCATTACCGATCAAATAGATAATGAAATCACTAAAGATTATTTTAAGCAAAGTATCAAAGCAATGTTTAAGACCTATCCACTTTTAGATGGTATTGGACTGACTACCGGCGAGAATATGCATCGGAAAAGCTTTGAGGAAAAAGAAGGATGGGCATATGACACTTATGCTAAAGCAATTTTAGAAGTAGCAGAAGAAATGCCAGATCGTCAATTTACCTTCATTCACCGCCAGCACCAAACCGGTGCTAAGAACATTGCAGAAAAGTTTAAGCCCGTCATTGATGCCCCGAATATTGAATTCTTGTATTGCTTCAAATACGCTAAAGCCCACGTTTTTAGTACCACCGAGCAGCATTACCACCAAGGTTTTGTAAAAGATATCGAAGGCATGAAAACCATTTGGGGCCTGCGCAACGATGATACCTATTTCCTACGTTGGGGGGCTCCCGATTTTGTGAGAGCGTTTATCCAAAACATACCAACTTCTGTAGCCAAAGGCATCTATTATGGATCCGATCAATGGATTTGGGGTCGCGAATTTCTAACTAAAAACCCAGAAACACCCAAGCAATTAGAAATTGTAAAACATTGGTACAATTGGGCTTTATGGGGTAGGCTAAGTTATGATGCATCGCTCTCCAATCAAACTTTTGTAGACCTACTCAAAATTAAATTTCCAAATACCAATGCTCAATTATTAATGGATACTTGGCAGGAAGCTTCGATGATTTATCCAACCACTACCGCCTTCCACTGGGGCGAAGTAGATTTCAAATGGTATATCGAGGCTTGTAAAAGCAGACCCGGACCTGCCCAAAACAAGACCGGGTTTCATGATGTCAATCGATTTATCACCTTACCACCACACCCAAAATCAGGCTTCCAATCTATCCCTGATTATGTAGCCATGCAGCAAGAAAATGGGACCACAGATTTGAAAACGCCGCTTGCTGTGGCTGAAAAGTTGAGCAAACATGCGGATGCAGCATTAAGTGGCCTGGATAAAATGAATCCGGCAGATTCCAAAGAACTAGCATATACGCTAAACGACATCAAGTCCATGGCTTTCTTAGGTAAATATTACGCGCATAAAATAGAAGGCGCCACGCACCTAGCCTTGTATCGAGAAACCAAAATGGAAACAGAGCAAACAAAAGCCATTGAAAGCCTAAATCAGGCCCTTAGTTTCTGGGGCAAATATGCGGAGGCCGTACAGGCACAAAATAAAACCCCTTTGTGGACTAATCGGGTCGGCTACGTTGATTTTCAACAACTAGAAGCATGGGCTGCAGAGGATATTGAGATAGCTAGAGAGACTTTGTAGTTTCAAAAAATCATCTTACTAGTTAAGCTCTGAAAGAGAGCAATATATCAGTGATGGGAGATTTCCCATCCTAAATAGATTCAATTAACAAAGTATTGAAAGGACGTTATGTATTGTGGTATTAGCAGCTAGGAAATAAAAAGCCCCGAACCAAAGACTAAACTATGATTCGGGACTTTTTTAGTTTATTAAACTAATACCTATTCCAGAGTGACGAAAAAAGAATCATTTATTTTTTCGTCACCTCTTATCAATATCCTGCATCAAACTTTCCACCGCTTTTTTAAGTTGTAGATCCTGTCCATTGGCTTTACCATCAGGCATGTTTTCTACAATGATATCTGGTACAGCAGGACCATGCTCCATATTCTCACCAGTTGCTTTGACGTACCAAGCGCGGAACGGCATACGTACCCGAGAGCCATTCATTAAACCATAGCTCCCCGTTGAAATAACGGCACCAAAGGTGGGTTTCCCAACTAGCGTTCCTATGTCGAGGGTCTTGTAGGCATGAGAAAAAATCTCTGCATTGGAGTAGCTGTTCTCATTACAAAGTGCAATCGAGGGTTTCATCAAAGCTGGCATTGGTAGCCGCTCACTAAATGGATAAGTATCTGCAAATTTTTTGTTTTCCCGATCTAAATTGCTGGCCGCCCCACGCGGAACGGTATAGGCATGTTGTTGTACACTCAAGATAGACATCAACATATCGGTAGTAGAACCACCGCCGTTGAAACGCACATCAATCACAATCCCTTTTTTACCATAACCCGAAGCGGTCAATTCGCGCTCAAAACGCTCATAACTTGGAATATTCATACCCTGAATATGGATATAACCCAACTCACCATTGGAATATTCAGCAGTAAGGCGCTGGCGCTCTGCTACCCATTCTTCGTAAAGGGCTGTTCTCAAGGAAGTAGTCGGACGAATGATGACCTCACGGGTTTGTCCATCTGTACCGATGACATTTAGTAATACCCTTTCGTTAGCGGTTTCTTGAAAACGACTGTAGAAATTTTCATTGCTACTGAGGGCTTCGGTATTGACGGCAGTAATGATTTCTCCAACAGCTAGCCTACTACTTTCCCGCGCTGCTGGTGAACGAGGGACAACTCTGGTGACCTTCACACCTTGTGGGACAGGCATGACTTCGATCCCCAATAAGCCCGTACGCACCCTTTGCGTTTCCTCTGGATTTGGACCACTTAAGCCCATGTGACTGGCATTCAATTGACCCAACATCTCATTAAACATGTCGCGGAAATCTTGAGAAGTAGAAGCGGCCAGTGCTCTTGGACGGTACTTTTTATGCAGTTCGTCAAAATCTTGACCGTGGAAATTAGGATCGTAGAAACCCGCATTCAGCGCTCGCCAAGCATCATCAAAAACCTGAACATTTTCCGCTTCGTAATCAATCTTCATTTTAGCTTCGAAAGGCAAACTGGTAGGTTTTTTAGAAGCAGGATTAAGTTTTCCAGGACGCCCTCGCTCCACGTAGTACATTTGTTTATGGTCTTTGTCCCAAGAAAGACCGCCCAAGAATCGACCACCAACTAAGGTTTTATCTTCGCTACCATCCCATTTGATGCTTCTTAATTCAGGGGAATTAGCAATCATATTATAGTAAAAAGTCTCCCCATCTTTACTGATTAAGACATTTCTTTTGTTACCCATGGCACGGGTTACCTGCTGGATTCGGTTGTGAATGTTTTCAAAATCAATTTCAACTGTAACTTTTTCTTTTTTTCCTTTCTTTTTAGGCATTTCATCTTCCTCTTCTTCCCAATCACGCTGCGTCTTTTCCCAATCTGATTCTTTGAGCCAAACAAACCAAATATCTGTATCATCGGTCCGTGCATTGGTACTTCGTGCACCATTTCTTCGGGTCAGAAAAGCCAATTTACTACCGTCGGGACTCCAAACTGGGCTATTATCCGCACGCGGATGCATACTGATATTCACCGGAGCTTTGCTGTTATCGGCTGCATGAATAAAGACTTCGTCGTTGAAGTTTAAATCAGATATACTATAAGCCAACCACTTGCTATCTGGGCTCCAGGAAACTCCACCTGCAGCATCCCAACAGTCTTGTAATATTTTTTCATTAGAAAGCTTACCCAGAGAATCAATATCAGCAACAATTAACTGACCGCGGCCACGTTGGAAGGCTATTTTTTGATGATCCGGAGAGAGTAGGAGATTGTCTTCTTCCGCTGGAGTGTTGGTGAGCGGCATTACTGTTTGTTTAAACGCCTTGTAAAGACCACCTGTTTGTCCTTCGGCTGCTTTAGCTAAGAAAATATCCCGATTCCCATTTCTATCTGAAATAAAAAGAAGGGTAGAGTCATTGAGCCATGCTACATTTTGTTCTCTGTGGGAATGAGCTGCCACGGACACGGCCCGCTTCTTGTCCTTGTCTTCGGGCATGATGAAAATCTCTCCACGAATAACCATCGCCATGTATTTCCCATTTGGCGATACGTCATATTCTTGGACATTGCTGGTAAAGGTTTCCATTTCTTGAGGGTCAAAACGGTAATCTTTAGTAACGTCAATATTCAAGGACTTAGCACGACCACCTTTGGTAGCCATTTGGTACAACTTGGTATCTTTTTCAAAAACAATATTATCACCTTTGAGATCGAAGTAACGAATACCTTCGTCTTTATAATTGGTCAATGATTTAGGTTTACCATTGACTGCACCATTATTAATGGTTACGGTGTAAAGATTGTATCGTCCGTTGCGAGCGCTCAGGAAGTAAAGGCTATTATTAGGCCCCCAGGAAGGAAGAATATCCTGCCCTTCGTCCATAGTTACTTGGGTATATTTTTCAGTTTTGGTGTCATAAATCCAAATATTGCGATTGGCAGGTCCCCGGTAAGCTTCGCGTGTATACCGACAGTTACCTCTTTCCATTGCAATGTAACGGCCATCAGGCGAGGCAGTGGGCTCAAAACCTAGGCCATCTAATTTCCGAAAAGGGGTGCCTCCTTCCGCAGAGATGGCATAAACTTCTTGCTCCCTTTCTACTTGCGCAAAAAAACGACGACTATTAAATAGGATTTCGCCATTAGATCCCCAACTCGCAGATCCATCAGAACCAGAGAAATGAGTCAAGCGGCGTGGTTGATTACCAGCAGGATCAGTGATGAAAAGGTCTGTATTTCCAAAGCGATTGCCCTGAAATACGATTTGCTTTCCATCTGGACTCCACTGAGGGTGACTTTCATAGCTCTCATGGATGGTCAATCGACGAGCTGTACCGCCATCAGTTGGAGCTACCCAAATGTCTCCTTGATAAGAAAAAGATACGCTATTGCCGTCAGGACTAATAGCCGGGTAACGTAATAAAGACTGGGCATTAATAGCCAGCCCAGAAAATAAAAGTACAAAAGGTAAAATCAAATGTTTCATAAAATAGGATGTTTGACTAGTATGATTTTAGAATAGAATTAAATTTAGTGTAGGTAGCCCAAAATGTTAAATTTAAACATACTCATTAGTGTAAATAAAAAATCCAATAGCTTCTTAATTTTAAATTAGCATCTTTAAGATCTTGTTCATCAAAGTCTGGTAATATCAAACAAATAAATAAATTGCTAAAAATATTTAGATAAAGAACACTTTCAGGACAACATATAGCACCTGTTTAGATCCAAAAAAACACGACCAATAAGATGAGTCACTTAATAAAAGTCCATCCAAATGATAATATCATTGTTGCACTTAAAAATTTCCCCGCTGGCCAGCAATTGGAATTAGATGGAGTCATTTACACCCTACAAGAAAAGATTCCAGTCAAACATAAATTTGCAGCACAAGATTTTGCAATTGGGGATATAGTAGTGATGTACGGTGTACAAATTGGCAAAGCCATCCAAGCCATTCCTAAAGGTGCCCGGATCTCAATTGAAAATACAGCCCATGCTGCGGAAAAGTATACGGTCAAGGAGACCAATCCAAATTGGCAAAAGCCCGCTGTAGAAGCATTTGAAAATCGTACTTTCTTAGGTTACCACCGCAAGGATGGAAAAGTAGGTACTCGGAATTACTGGCTGGTTTTTCCTTTGGTTTTTTGTGAAAACAGAAACATTGAGGCTATTGAGGAAGCGATGCTGGAGGGATTAGGCTACCCTTCCGGGAAAAAACAAGGCGCAGATGTACGTTCCTTAGTAGGTTTGTATCAAAATGGCGCTTCTGCACAAGAACTATTACAAGCGGATGTGTATACAAGGCCAGTAGAAAAAAAACCTCAACGTATTTTCCCCAATATCGATGGCATAAAGTTTCTAAGGCACCAAGGTGGTTGCGGAGGCATTCGTCAGGATTCAGAAATGTTGTGTCGTCTTTTAGCAGGCTATTTGGCGAATCCTAACGTAGCTGGAGCTACGGTTCTGAGCCTAGGTTGCCAAAAGGCACAGTTTCAGTTGTTGGAGGAAGCCATCCGACAAATACCTGGAGCAGTGGACAAACCTTTAGTAATCCTAGAACAGCAAAAAAGTAAATCCGAAAAAGATTTTATCAGCCAAGCCATCAAAAAAACCTTTGTAGGATTGATCGAAGCAAATAAGATAAGTCGTAAACCTGCACCATTAAACAAGTTGGTGCTGGGCCTCGAATGTGGTGGCTCGGATGGATTCTCTGGGATCACTGCTAATCCTGCCTTGGGGCACACCTCTGATTTATTGGTCGCCTTAGGAGCTACCACCATCCTCTCAGAATTTCCTGAACTCAACGGTGTTGAACAAGAATTAATTAATCGCTGCATCAATAAAGAATTAGCCCAAAAATTCGCTGCTTTGATGACCAACTATAACCAGAGTGCCGTTAATGCAGGCTCTGGTTTTGATAGCAACCCTTCACCAGGAAACATAAAAGATGGTTTGATTACCGATGCGATGAAGTCAGCCGGTGCAGCAAAAAAAGGCGGTACATCGCCTGTTACTTCGGTTCTAGACTATGCCGAGCAAGCAATTGAGCCAGGATTAAATCTGCTTTGTACACCAGGAAATGATGTAGAAAGTACAACTGGCCTAGCCGGATCCGGGGCTAATTTGATTGTTTTTACCACTGGCTTAGGGACACCAACGGGCAATCCTATTACACCAACGATAAAGTTTTCCAGCAATACCATGCTCTACCACAGAATGTCAGATTTGATTGATCTTGATGCGGGTAGTATTGTTTCCGGTCAAGATACCATTCAAACCAAAGGGGTAGAATTATTGGAGTTGTTGATCCAAGTGGCTAGTGGTAACCAATTAACAAAAGCCGAACAGCTCGGCCAAGATGATTTTATTCCCTGGAAACGTGGAGTGTCTTTGTAAATAAAATTTCATGCAAAAATTAAACAGAAGATCCGCTAAAGTTTCTAAACCTTACCCCGAAAAAGTACTTCAATTTGGCGG
>CAXIDD010000112.1:0-11109 GCA_964021975.1 uncultured Saprospirales bacterium
GGAAAACTTCAGCACTTATGCCACCCTTCCTCAACCAAAAATCAGATCCGTTTATATCGAATTAGACTTTTTTAGCGAAAGTCAAAATTTTTCCGCTAAGGGGAAATACAAGCTAATCAACCCCTATGATTTTCCAATTGACACCCTTTTAATCAAAGGTGGTTTTGATGAAATCACCCAAGTAAACCTAGAACGGCCGTACGAAGTAATCGCAGAAGACATAGCTATGAAGTTCCAGGTATTAAAGCTCAATAAGAGCTTAGCAGCTAGTGATTCAATGGTTTTGGAATTTGAGGTCCGTAATCAAGCCAATACCTTTTTTAGTAGAAACTCCAATGTGCTGCGTAATGGCTCCATCTTAGGTCAGGATGCTTTCCCACGTTTAGTTTATCCAGATGATGGTCCAGCCCCAATGCCTACTGATTCTAGCAGCAAACAAAGACATTACCAAGCTACTGACGCTGGATTAATCCAGTTTGAAACGGTGGTAAGTACACCATCTGATCAGATAGGGCTGGCTCCTGGCACTTTACAAGGCACATGGAAAAAAGGAAACCGCCAATACGCCCACTACAAGGTGAATGCCCCCATGGAATATTCCTTTGGTTTTCATGCCGGCAACTTTACCCTAAGAAGCGAACAATGGCAGGATATAAAGCTGGATATCTACCACCACCCTTCGCATGTATATAATCTGGAAGACATGCTGGAAGGTATCAAAGCTTCTCTGAGCTATAACCAAAAGCATTTCTCGATCTTCCAACATGAGGCAGCCAGCATTGTCGAATTCCCCAACTCAGAGGGGAGTTTTGCAACAACTTACGGAAATATAGTCCCCATGTCTGAGGTCCGATTCTTAGCTAAGATTGAAGAAGGCGACCAAAAAGTGAACCTCCCTTTTTATGTACCAGCACACGAATTGACGCATCAATGGTGGGGCTCCCAACTTTTGCCAGCACACGCACAAGGAGCCTTGATGCTCACTGAAAGTATTAGCGAATATATTACTCTGAATATCTACCGTGAGCAATTTGGTCAAGAGACCGCTCAGCAATTTTTGGCTTTACAAAGAGGGCGTTATCTGAGCGGCCGTACCGGAGAACAGGATGAAGAACGGCCCTTGATGTATGTAAAAAGTGACCAGTCTTATATTGCTTATGGTAAAGGTGCATTGGCTTTTCACACCTTGTCCCATTATCTGGGTGAAGCCCAACTCAATCAAATACTAAAGACCTTCTTAGAGCAATACCGTTATCAGGAGGCGCCCTACCCGACCACTTTGGATTTGATGGAATTGATGGAGCAGGAAGTGCCGGATTCTCTGGATTTTATCTTGGACGACTATTTCAAACAAGTTGTCTTCCATGATACCTACATCGAGTCAGCAACAGTAAAACCAGGAACGGAGAACAGCTTTGAAGTGATATTAGAAATAGCCTATCAAAAAACTGGCGCAAAAAGGACAAATCAGTTCAATGATTTACTAGAAATCGGATTTTACAATGGGCAGCAGGAATTGATTGAATTAAAAAAGGTTCGTGTGAGAACTGGTACGCAGCAATTGCGTTTTTCCCTTTCGGAAAGACCAGCCAGAATCGAGTTGGATCCAAATATTTTATTAATTGAATTGGACCGGGAGAATAATCAGCGCACTTTATAATTTGGGATCTACTCCCTTTATGGTTCCTATTTTGATCTACTGTGCCCTCCGGCTGGCCGGGATTCCAAGGGTCTTTAGTATTCTTAGGTGCCTTGGGTGGTTCAAAAAGCAGCCTCTAAAACCATTGAGATCATAATCCTGATATTTTTTCCTAATTTGAGGTTTTCAAAACAGAAAAACACCAAAACGCATGGAAGAAAATCAGCCACAATTAAAAAAGACACTTGGCCCTTTAATGCTCTGGGGTTTAGGAGTAGGTTATGTGATCTCTGGCATGTACTTTGGTTGGAATTTAGGCTTAGAAAAAGGCGGCACCTTGGGTTTAGCCATTGCTACAGGTTTTATCATTGTCATGTATCTCGCTTTCACTTTTAGTTATACAGAGTTGGCTTGTGCGATTCCCAAAGCAGGTGGTGCTTTCGATTACGCGATGCGTGGCTTGGGCAAAAACTGGGGCTTTTTAGGAGGGATGGCCCAGAATATTGAATTTATTTTTGCCCCACCGGCTATTGCTTTTGCAATTGGTGCTTATTTACATTTATTTCTGCCCGGCATCCCCATTATAGGGATAGCAATTTTTGCCTACCTTATCTTTACTGCGCTAAATATTTATGGCGTAAAAGCAGCGGCTTCTTTTGAATTGATTATTACCATTGTAGCAGTGTTAGAGCTCTTAATTTTTGCGGGAGCCAGTTTGCCTTCTTTTGAATGGGCCAACCTAGAGAAGAATGCCTTACCCAATGGTTATGCAGGTGTTTTTGCGGCTTTACCTTTTGCGATTTGGTTTTTCCTAGCTATTGAAGGCGTTGCGAATGTAGCGGAAGAAACGGTGAATCCACAACGCAATATCTTGATTGGCTTTGGATCTGCGATCTTGACTTTGGTGGTCCTATGTATTTTGACTTTTAGTGCATCGGTTGGGGTAGCGGGCTGGGAGGCCGTTGTTTATGCGAGTCCCGGTGCGGAAGCATCCGATTCTCCCTTGCCACTCACTTTAGCACACATCTATGGCGTGAATCATTATCTTTACTTTCTGGTGACTTCCATTGGCTTATTTGGTTTGGTGGCTTCCTTTCATGGCATTATTTTAGCGGCGGGTCGGGCTACTTTTGAGTTTGGTCGGGTTGGGTTTGCACCCAAACAACTGGGTAAGGTACACTCCCGTTTTCGGACACCAGCCAATGCTTTAATTGTGAACACCCTGATTGGAATTGTGGCCTTGTTTACTGGCAAAACTGGTGAGATCATTACCATTGCTTGTTTTGGAGCACTGAGCTTGTACATCATTTCCATGATCTCGCTTTTACAATTGCGTAAGAAAGAACCCAATTTAGAACGACCTTTTAAAGTGCCGTTTTATCCGTTCACCCCGATTGTCGCTTTGATCATTGCCTCGGTTGCATTTTTAGCAATCACGGTTTATAATCCCTTATTAGCGGCTATTTATTTTGGAATTATTGGAGTCAGTTTTTTGATTTTTAAAATCACAAATTAATTATAAACACAAGATGAGATTAGCAAACAAAGTGGCTTTAATTACTGGAGCCAGCAGTGGCATTGGCCTTGCAACTGCTCAACTTTTCGCACAGGAAGGCGCACAAGTTGTACTAGTAGACATCAATGAGGCAGAAGGCCTAGCTGCCACAAAAGCCATCCAAGCACAAGGACAAAGCGCACGATTCTTCAAAGCGGACGTTTCTAACCCAAACGACTGCGCAGCCATGGTCGACTTCACAAAAACCGAATTTGGTGCTTTGCATATCCTATTCAATAATGCCGGTATTATGCACCCGGAAGATGGAGACAGCCAATCGACCGAAGAAGAGGTTTGGGACCTGACCATGAACATTAATGTAAAAGGTGTTTTCTTTGGATGCAAATATGGCATCCCTTTGATGCGGGCTTCCGGCGGTGGTTCGATCATCAACACCGCCTCTTTTGTGGCTCATCTGGGTGCTGCAACTCCACAATTGGCCTACACAGCCAGCAAAGGTGCTGTCTTGGCGATGTCTAGAGAGCTGGCGGTGATCCACGCTAGGGAAAACATCCGAGTTAATGCCTTAAGTCCCGGGCCCCTTCGTACCGACCTTTTGATGAACTTCCTCAATACCGATGCGAAGAAGCATCGCCGGTTGGTACACGTACCGATGGGCCGTTTTGGAGAGGCCAGTGAGATGGCTAAAGCTACTTTATTCCTAGCCTCAGATGATTCTTCTTATATGACGGGCACCGAATTTCTAGTGGATGGTGGCATTACTTCGGCTTATGTGACACCAGAGTAAGAGCTTGTAATTGGTGTTTAAAGAAATCATAAGAAGGACTTGGGAATTAATTGAAGATTATGAGTGTTCTAAATAAAAACAACTGATTTTCAATCATGGATAATCAAATTCTTAAGAATGAGAAAATTTGGGACAAACTAGTACAAAACAATGTTTTATGTTCTAGGCCTAAATATCATCTTACCCCTGAGACTGCTAAAGCATACCTAAAAAATAGCAAATACTTTGGTGAAGATTTAGAAGGAAAAAATGTGCTTTGCCTTGCTTCCGGAGGAGGACAACAAAGTTTCGCATTTGCACTACTCAAAGCGAATGTTACCGTCCTTGACTTTAGTGCAGAACAGCTTAAAAAAGACCAATTAATAGCAGAAAAAATAGGCAAGAATATTCGAATCGTTAAATCTGACATGAGGGATTTGACCCTATTTGACAAACATGAATTTGATATAATTTATCAACCCTACTCTATCAACTATATACCTGAAGTTGAAGGGTTATTCGATCAAATAGAAAACGTTTTGAAACCAAATGGATTCTATGATCTGATGTTCCATAATCCATTTGTACATGGTACTTGGAAAGATGGAGCTTGGGGTAGTCGATGGAATAAAGATGAATTGTGGAGAGAAAAAGGTTATCCCCTTTGGCAACCTTATAAAGACGGGGCGCTCATTCAGACAGTAGATCCAAATTGGAATTTCACCAATCTGGCCAATGAATCCGTCAAAATCGAAAGTCCACAAGAATATAAACACACGCTATCCACTATTATCAATGGATTGGTAAAAAGAAAATTTGAAATATTAAATCTAAAAGAAGAGACAGGGTCTCAAGAAAATACAATTCCTGGAACTTGGGAACATTATAAATCATGTGCTCCACCCTGGATCTATTTAATTAGTCAAAAAAGAAAATAAATGATCAAAGGACTTTATGAAACCCATCTGTTTGTAGAAGACCTCGAACGCTCGATTGAATTTTATGGAAAAACCTTAGCATTGAAACAATGTCGCTTTGGAGCAGAACGTAGAACCGCCTTTTTCTGGATTGGACCAGACAAGAAGTTCATGCTGGGTTTATGGGAAAAGCCAAAAGAACAAATTGATGTTAGACACTTTGCCTTCGAATGCGATCCCCTCTGGATTCAAAATGAGTCTGTGAATTACCTGAAAGCTCGGAATATAAAATTCTGGAATTTTTTGGGTGAGGATATTGAAGGGCCAATGGTTTTTGTTTGGATGCCCTCAATCTCCATCTACTTTAATGACCCGGACGGACATGAACTTGAATTTATTGGAGTGCTACCCGGCGAATCTAAGTCTAATCAAGAAAAAAGAGTAGTTACCTATGAGGAATGGCTGAAAATAAAAGCTTCAGAAGAAACACTATAGAATGAAGCAGTTGCTTGAGTAATAAAAGGTAAAACTTCCTACTCTAGTATCCTGATAAAATAGCTTATCTTTAATTAACTTCTTAGCTACCATAACCCATCCTGATATGAATTTAAAAAAATCTCTGTTCCTTAGTCTGCTTCTTTTTATTAATACCTCCAGCGTCATTTTTGCTCAAAACCTCATTTTTGAAGCAGGCTTTAATAATTCCTTAGAAAGTACAGAAAACGAAAGCCCAAAAAACACCGCCAATGTCGATTTTACAGCTGGCTTTGTTGAAGCAGGAGTTCTGATAAAAGAAGGAGCTATTTTACAATATGATGTTTTGAATAACATTCAAGCCAATCAGGGTAGTATGAGTCTGTGGGTTAAACCTAATTGGACACCTGGCGATACTCTTCGTCGTATCTTTGTAGTAGAAAGTAACCCTGTTTTTGAATTCCACGTAGATGAAAGTTCCAGTTTGGTATTCGCCATGTTTTCTGATAAGATTGAAACTAGGGTTGCTAGTGGAAATGCCAGCAATTGGAATACCACCGACTGGCATTTTTTGGTCTTTAATTGGGATCAAACTAAGATAGAAATTTTTGTAGATGGTGTTAAAATTTCCGAAACGGAAGTCGGCTTTGCAATACCCAATTTTGAAACTGGCGTTTTTAATGTTGGCTCCATAGGTGGTTGGGAATCCTTTTCTGGAACTTTAGATGAACTAAAAATCTACGATGCCCCATTAAGTAATTCAACAATAATAGAAAAATACGAAGCCGATTTAGGTAATAATACCGATGCTACTGCCATCAGTATCTATGATATTTTTGGAAGAGAGGTGACACAAAGTGGTTTGACATTAGTAGATTGGGAAGGCCCAATTAGGAATCCTGCTCTGGAATATTCGCTACAAGCCAATGATTCCCTTAGTTTCCCTTTAGTTGTAAGCCTTTCTACCCAAGAAGGCAATACCTCTTTCAGTCTTCCTTCTACGGTATCTCCTAATGGCCCTACTAAAACGATTGTACTAGATTCGATAGAGGACCTAGAATCCTTTCTTTTTTCCGTCTACATGGATAAAAATTATGACAACGAATCCTTCGACCTTTACCTTGATTATAATTCAAATGGCCGACCAGCCCGGCAAGTTATCCCCGTTACTGTAATTGATCAGGATTATGACCGTGATTTGTCTTATCCGGTTATCGTAGACTTTTCGGAGGCCGTCCATCCGCTGATGGTAGACCCCAAAACCCAAGAATTGATTGTCGAGGCTGCAGAAGATTGGCTATACTATGTTGACGGAGACAATATAGATGAAATACCTGCTGGCGGAAGTACCCTCCAAATAGGCGGCCAGGATCACTTTTTTGAGGAAAAAGAAGTTAGTAACCCTGTACCCCATAAAGGTTATTATCTATATGCCTTTGGAAACTCTAATAGTGGGCCATGCGTTTGTTCTACAGGATCGCCAAATAGAGAATTACTACAAAGTAATAATGGAGAGACGGTCCCAATTTTCAGAATTGGCGCGCTTCATTTAAATGTTTTTGGCCAGGCCTTTGAAACAGAACCTACCGGATGGGAAGTCGTAAGTCCTTATGATAATTGGATCTTTGATGGCTATGTAGGAGTAGATATGTACTCGCTTGCCAAACATGAAATAGGCCATGCCATGGTTTTTGAGAACTCTCCGTTATTCCTACTTGCTCAAGGAAGAGATCCTAACAATCCATTCCCAGATGAATCTATTATGAATATCCCAAATGGATTCACAAGCCCTGCTATAAAAGCGTATTATCCAGATGAAGTGGTCCCTCTATTTAATGAATCTCTGTCTCATGTAATCCGTGTCCTGGACCCTGCAAGTCAAACGCCACCTTATGGAGGAGGTGTCGAAAATCCTGTAATGCCATTTGGCAGAGAAATGTTGACCAAGCTGGATGTCTTGATTATGGAATCCGTAGGATATCCCTTGAGGGACAATGCCGTTACCAGGTCTTTATCACTTAGTGCTACCGATAACTTTGATGGCGATCTTGACACCATTTTTGAAACTAGCTTAATAGCGGAAGGAGGCATTCCTATTTATGATTTTTCCCTTTTAAATGGTGCATTACCTAAAGGGCTTTCCCTAGATAGAAGTACGGGCATAATCAGCGGAACTCCAGAGGAAGAAGGTAAATTCCCAGTTACCTTCCAAGTACGAGATTATGATAAAAACAACACGGCTGCTACCTACGAAACTACCATTCGAATTGGTGTTGTTTTATCTAACCTAGCAGAGTTAATAAGTTTTAATTTTGATTCTTCCCTGGCTATCCTTGAAACTAGTATTGATACCAATGCTCTAGCCATCAATTTCCAATTGGCTCAAGGAGCAGACATTACCAACCTTATCCCTCTTATTGAGATTTCCGAGGGGGCGACTATTGTTCCTGCTGCCAATGTACCACAGGATTTCACGAATCCAGTCAATTATACCGTTACCTCAGAAGATGGTCAAGTCACCCAAACCTGGACTATTACACTGGATGTAGTCACATCCATTAAAGACACATTCGCTCAATCTTTATTAATTTATCCTAATCCTGCGGACCAGGAATTGGTCATTCAAATAGAAGAATATCAGGGCTCTTTCATTCGTCTTGAGCTATTTAACATACAAGGGCAGTTGAAACGTAGTTTGCAATTTTCAGCCAGGAAAGCGGTGATGCCCCTCAATGACTTACCTGAAGGTATTTACTTTTTAAGGCTTGCAGATAACAATGGTAATTACTTTACACAAAAGGTAATGATTGCGCGCTAAGAATGGTTTCAAACCATTGCCTAATCTGGTTTTTATATGGAAAATCTATATTGACTTTTAACACTCGAGCTGATGAGAATTATCATCAACTCGAGCCTATTTATTTCCTTACCTTATAAAAATTGAAAACAACAACTAATCTTTAATTATGAATATTAAAGTCAAAGATTTAATGGTAAAATCTGTCATTACCACCATGCCTCATAAAACAGTAGGGCACGCTCAATCTATCATGAAAAAAAATAAAATTAAATCCATCCCAGTAGTAGATAGCGACCTGAATATAAAAGGTATTATTACGGCCACGGATATGTTAAAAGACACCTCAGAAAGAACGCCCCTTAGTCATGTAATGACCACCAGTGTCTATACCATTCCTGTCTATTCCGATATACATATTGCAGCTCGGATGATGCGGAATCATAACATCAACCACCTCATTGTGTCAGACGAAAAAAAGATCGTTGGAGTTTTGAGTGCCCATGATCTTTTACGCCTGGTCGAAGACCATCGGTTCATTATGAAAAATCCACCTACTCCTTCTAAGAAGAAAAGCAATAGAGTATAATGATTGACGTTTATTATAAAAGCTCAGAAGCTAATCTGGGGTTTTATAACCAAACAACTTCATAACATACAAATGCGGTATTTCCTACATTTAGGATTCGATGGTAGCAACTACAGTGGTTGGCAAAAACAAAAAAACACAAGCAACACCGTTCAAGAAGTAATAGAGCAAACGCTCTTTAAGCTTTTTAAACAAGCCATAACCGTCTATGGCTGTGGACGGACTGATGCGGGTGTACACGCCAGTCAATATGTTATTCACATTAACTTGGAAGTAGCGCCTACCTTCGACTTAAAGTTCAGATTAAATAAAAATCTACCGCAAGACATCGCCATTTTTGAAATCATTGAGGTTAAGGATTCCCAACATTGTAGGTATGATGCAGTAGCACGTACCTATGATTATTTCATTCACTGGAAGAAGGATCCCGCACTCATTCGGTACAGTTCTTTTTATGAAGATCAGACCTTAGACTTTGACTTGATGAACAAGGCTGCGGCCCTTATCTTGGATACAAAAGACTTCAAGGCCCTCTGCAAACAACCCAATTTGTACGATAATACTTTGTGTCAAATTAGTAACTGCGAGTTGTTTGTCAATGAAGCACAAGGTCGCTTGCGTTTTACGATCACCAGTAATCGTTTTCTACGCGGAATGATTCGATTCTGTGTTTTCTTTTTGCTAAAAGTAGGAAGTGGTGAGATGACTTTAGCCGAGTTTAGGGAGGTATTGAATCAGGAAAAAGAATTGAAACAAAAGCAGCCTGCTCTCCCAAATGGTCTTTTCTTGAGCCGAGTTGAATATCCTTTTTTAAAATTGAAAGAAACCCATTCATTGATTAAGATGATGAAGCTTGGCTTGGAGTAGTTCAACCATGAAAAAGTCGTTTCAATTGATATTTATAGGTTTGTCCAATCGGGATGAAGTGGTCTTTAATCAAGATCCGATTGCCTTCGATCACCTTTATTTTTGGTGTAGCGACGATAAAGGATTTATGCACCCTTAAAAAATGGTTGGCCGGTAGCATGGTTTCTAAGGACGAGATTTTTTCGTGACTAATAATCATTTCTTGCTCTAAAAACACCTTGGTATAATTCCCATAGGCTTCAATAAATAAAATACGGTCAATATGTATTTGATGTGTTTTTTTATCGCCTTTTAGAAAAAAACTTCCTTTCGTTTTTTCGGAAGCCGAAATTACGGACTGTTTTGGAGTATCCATGACCTTGTTCATCGCTTTCAAAAAGCGATCCAGTGAAAATGGTTTTAGTAAATAATCAGAGACATTCCATTCGTATCCTTCTAAGGCAAACTCTTTGTAAGCAGAAGTCACGATGACTTTAGGCAATTGTTGCAGGGTCTTTAACAAATCGAAACCAGAGAGTTTAGGCATATTGATATCTAGGAAAATCAAATCAACGACCTGTGTATTTAGCAGCTGCATGGCATCAAAGGCATCATAGCAGTTTCCTACCTTTTTTAGGTAAGGCAGGTTTTTACAATAACCTTCTATAATTCGATGCGCAATTGGTTCGTCATCAATGATGCAATAATTCATATTAATTCAAGATTTAGCTGGATTTTATACCTTGATCCTTTTTCTTCAATAACCAATTCATGTCGATTAGGGTATAAATAATCTAATCTTTTTTTCAAATTTTCTAATCCAATCCCAGGCTTGTGATTGGATTCTGATTCCTCAAAACTATTTTCAATGGTGAAAAACACTTGCTTGTTTTGAACTTGCATTCGAAGATGAATAAATGCCTGTTCTCGCATTTTTTCTACTCCATGCTTAAAGGCATTTTCTAATAGAACAATAAACAACAAAGGCGCCACTTTTAAATCTACCTGAACCTCATGGGTAAATTGAATATCTACTTTTTTTTGATAGCGAATTTTATGTAACTCGATGTAGTTTTCAAGATAACGCACCTCTTCCCTTAAACTTACTAGATCTTCTTTTCCTTCGTAGATTGTGTACCGCATCATATCTGACAATTTCAATACAACTTCTGGTGCTTGCTCTGACTGCTCTACTACTAAACCATAGAGGTTATTTAAGGTATTAAAGAAGAAATGAGGATTGATTTGACTTTTGAGCAAAGCTAGTTCTGCTTTCCCTTTATCTGCTTGCAGGGTCTTTAACCAACGCCATTGCTCATAAAGCCACAAAGCAGCAAAGGCTGGAATGGGCATTAACATAAAGTTAGCAAAATTTAGGCGTTGATCTACAGAGTAATCAGGAGTGGTTTTAAAAATGAAAAAATGGTAGGATATCGCTAAACCATAGACAGACAAAATAACAACATTATATTTTTTAAAAAATTGAGGCAAAATAAGAGAGGTAACCCCTAACCAAAACAGGATAATGAAGGGGACCGTAACTGGGTTATTGCGGACATCAATGA
>CAXIDD010000113.1:0-11089 GCA_964021975.1 uncultured Saprospirales bacterium
CGGTTATTTTTTCATACATTTTGAAAAGCTTTCCGTATCGATCCTTGACTGTTTCCAATCCTAGCCTTTCAATAGCGTGTTTAAAATCAAGGTAGACGGCATTTTTTAAGCGTCCCACGCCGTAACCCCCATCAATCCGTTCTTTGGCAGCCCTAGAGGCAATATCTCTGGGCGCTAGATTACCGAAACTAGGATACCTTCTTTCTAAATAATAATCTCTTTCGTCTTCTGGTATATCATTGGCTTTACGTGGATCATTCTTTGCTTTGGGCACCCAAATCCTACCATCATTACGTAGAGATTCAGACATTAAAGTAAGCTTAGACTGTGCTTCGCTAGATTGTGGCAAAGCAGTAGGATGAATCTGGGTAAAACTAGGAGCAGCAAAAAAAGCACCTCGCTGATGTGCCTTCCAGATCGCAGATCCGTTACAACCAATCGCTAAAGTGGATAATCTGAATACGCGTGAATAACCTCCAGTAGCTAATACTACAGCGTCTGCAGCAAAACGTTTCAACTCTCCAGTGACCAAGTCACGGGCAATGATTCCTTTAGCTTTACCATCGATGACAACTAAGTCGAGCATTTCCGTACGTGGAAACATGGTAACTTTTTTGGCCCGAATCATTTTATAGAGCTGTGAATACGCCGCTAGTAAGAGTTGTTGCCCCGTTTGTCCCCGTGCATAAAAAGTTCTCTGGACTTGTACGCCACCAAAACTTCGGTTGACAAGTACGCCTCCATATTCTCTAGCGAAGGGTACGCCCTGCTGAGTAAAATGGTCAATCAAAGGAGCCGAAAGTTCCGCTAATCGATAAGTATTGGCTTCTCTAGATCGAAAATCTCCCCCTTTGAGGGTATCATAAAACATACGCCAGACACTATCCCCATCGTGCTGATAGTTTTTTGCGGCATTAATACCTCCTTGCGCAGCAACTGAGTGTGCTCGACGGGCAGAATCCTGATAACAAAAGCATTTAACTTCGTAGCCTAATTCAGCTAAGGTAGCCGCTGCTCCGGCTCCAGACAAGCCAGACCCCACCACAATAACCTGTAGTTTTTTCTTATTGGCTGGATTAATCAGATTACTTTTTTGCTGATAATTGGCCCATTTTTCGTGGAGTTCCCCCGCTGGAATTTTTGCATCTAATTTCATAACCTAACTTATCTAAAATAAACGATGAAAGGAATAATCCCAAAACCAATAGACATGATCAGGGCATAGACTAAGGCCACTTTTGCTATTATTTTCAAGCCTGACTTATGATAAAACCCTAACGTTTTAAACGCACTTTTTAAGCCATGGTGTAGATGTAGTCCTAGCGGAATTACCATGATGGAATAAAATAAAACGTAATATATATTCTGGAATAAGGTGTAACTGACTTCGTAAACATCTTTGTAGCCGTTGGCATCAATTTGAACAGATTCCCCCATACCTAGCTTGATCCGCGCCCAGAAATTAGCTAGGTGAATAACGATAAAAAGAAGGATAAAAATCCCTATTAAGCCCATGTTTTGAGAAGCCCAAGTACTGTTTTCCTTACTGTGGTTTACCGCGTATTTTACAGGTTTAGATCTTCTATTCCGGATAGTGACTAAAAAGGCATAGATCACATGCAAGATGATGGAGAGCATCAATACATAAGAAATCAACTTGATAAAAGGATTTTCACGAAGTTTGGTGGAATAGAAATTATAGAGCTCTCTGGCCATATCCTCTGGCAATAACAAAATGCAATTCGCTGATAAGTGTACAATCAGGAAAAGACAGAGGAATAAACCGGTAGCTGCAATTATTCCCTTTCTTAAGAATAATTCCATAAGGATTTTAGTTTTTTAAAAGTAGTAGGTTGATTCAAAGATGCCTCGAATCATGATTGTTGTAGAAAGTAGCTTGGCGTTCTTTAAGGAGCAAAATCTTCATTTAGCTACGGCTAAACTCCGGTTTTACCGCCTCAATTGGCTCAAAAATCATTAATAACAATTTTCAAAAGTCAAACCTGTCCACTGCAGGTAGATTCGAATAGCTTCTAAATTATTTAAAATTACTCCGCATTCCAAATTATAGACAAAATAGTGAGCGGTGATTTTTCTCACCTACCATACAGGCACAAAAAAAGGGCAAGATTGAAAACTCAACCTTACCCTTTTATCTTATAGCTGCCGAGACAGCTTACTATTCGTTAGCAGCGTTTACTCTGCTCTTTCTTCTTCGTATTGTGCTCTTCTCGCTTCGATTTGATCCTGAACCTCTTTAGAGTTCACGTAAAGATCATTGAAACGTCTCATTCCTGTACCTGCAGGGATTTGCTTACCAACAATAACGTTCTCTTTCAATCCGGAGAGGTTATCAATTTTGGCAGCGATGGCTGCAGTACTTAGTACTTTGGTGGTCTCCTGGAAGGAAGCTGCTGAAATCCAGCTATGCGTACCTAAAGAAGACTTCGTAATACCTTGTAAAATTGGGCTAGAAGTCGCTGGAATTGCATCTCGGTATTGAATCAACTCTAAATCATTCCGCTTCATGAAAGAATTTTCTTCACGGATTTGACGTAAAGTCACCAATTGTCCAATGTGCAATTTGGTAGAATCACCAGAGTCTTCGATTACTTTCTTATCGAATATCCAATCATTCTGTGCTAAGAAATCGTATTTTTCAACGGCTTCTCCTTCTAAGAATATAGTATCACCTGGATCTTCAATCTGAACTCGACGCATCATTTGACGAACGATTACCTCGATGTGCTTATTATTGATCGTGATACCCTGAGAGCGATAAACTTCCTGGATACCATTCACTAAGTAAGCTTGTACAGCGAAAGGTCCTTTAATATTTAAGATATCTTTTGGTGCTGTTGAACCATCTGAAAGCGGCGTACCAGCTCTTACAAAGTCACCATCTTGAACTAAGATGTGCTTAGAAAGACCGATTAGGTATTTACGACGCTGACCATCTTTTGCGGTTACGGCTACCTCCCGATTACCACGCTTGATTTTACCGAAGGTTACCACTCCATCAATCTCTGAAACAGAGGCTGGATTGGAAGGGTTACGTGCCTCAAACAGCTCAGTTACCCGTGGTAAACCACCGGTGATATCCTGGATACCACCTAACTTACGTGGAATCTTAACAATCTTCTCACCTGATTTCAATGCCTGACCGTCTTCAATAGAGATGTAGGCACCTACCGGTAATGAATAAGACTTCAAACGCTCTCCGTCTGGACTCATGATATGAATCGTTGGGATTTGACGCTTGTTCTTACTTTCAACAATTACTTTTTCAGCATAGCCCGTTTGATCATCTCTTTCAATTCGGAAAGTCTGCCCTTCTACGATAGACTCAAATTTGGCAACTCCACCGAACTCTGTAATAATCACAGCGTTGAATGGATCCCACTCACAAATCAGCTCTCCTTTACGGATTTTCTGACCATCTTTCACATGTAGGGTAGAACCGTAAGGAATGTGATGTGACACATACATCTTACTGGAATTTGGATCATTCACTCTAACCTCACCTGTACGGGAGATTACAACTAGCTCATTTCCATCCTCACCAGCTGCAATTGTTTTGATGGAGTCAAATTCTAACTTACCATCAAATTTAGAGCTAACGGATGATTCATTTTTCGCAACTGAAGCGATACCACCTACGTGGAAGGTACGCAATGTCAACTGCGTTCCAGGCTCTCCAATCGACTGAGCAGCGATGATACCTACGGCATCTCCATTTTCAGCAATTCGGCCAGTAGCCATATTTTTACCATAACACTTCTCACAAACACCCCGCTCAACATTACAAGTTAGTACCGAACGGATATGCACCGCTTCAATGCCCTCGCTCTCGATATAATCTGCTTGTTTTGTCGTGATGTAAGCTCCTGCTTCTACGATGACTTCATCCGTTACAGGATGTATTACACTGTATAATGCGTAGCGACCATCGATTCTAGAAGACAGGGTCTCTACAACCTTTTCGTTGTCTTTCAAGGCAGTAGTTTCCATACCACGAAGCGTTCCACAATCCTCTTCCATGATTACTACATCCTGAGCAACATCAACTAGACGACGGGTTAAGTAACCTGCATCGGCTGTTTTCAATGCGGTATCGGCCAAACCTTTACGGGAACCGTGTGTAGAGATAAAGTACTCTAATACCGATAAACCATCTACGAAGTTAGAAAGGATTGGGTTTTCAATAACCGCACCACCTGTATCACCAGATTTACGTGGTTTTGCCATCAATCCCCGCAGACCACAAAGCTGCTTAATCTGTGCTTTAGAACCCCGTGCTCCGGAGTCAAGCATCATGTAAACAGAGTTAAACCCTTGTTTGTGCTCAGCTAACTCCTTCATCAAAGTATCGGTGATCTGATTATCTGCAAACGTCCACTTATCAATAATTTGATTGTAGCGCTCATTATTGGTAATCAATCCCATGTTGTAATTATCCCAAACTTCATCTACCTCTTGGTTCGCTTGCTCAAGGATGTCTAACTTATTAGATGGTGTGATCAAATCACCCAAGTTAAAGGAAAGACCACCTTTGAATGACCAACGGAAACCAAGGTTTTTGATGTTATCTAGGAAATCAGCTGTTACTTTAAAGTCAGTTCTTTCAATAACATTACCGATAACTTTTTTCAAGTTCTTTTTCGTCAACAGAACGTTGATAAAAGGAACTGTTTCAGGAACCCTCTGGTTGAATAAAACCCGACCAGTGGTGGTTTCAATCAAACGATTAACTAGGTTTCCTTCTTCATCTTCTGTTCTTGCCTTAACCTTAATTTTGGCGTGTAGGTCTAATTTACCTTCATTGTAGGCAATCATCACCTCCTCATCAGAATAGAACTTCATGCCTTCTCCCTGAACTTTGATCTCTTTAGTAGAAGAACGCTCTTTGGTAATGTAGTACAAGCCCAATACCATATCCTGAGAAGGAAGGGTAATTGGTGTACCATTCTGAGGGTTCAACATATTGTGAGATGCCAGCATCAACATTTGTGCTTCGAGGATGGCCGCATGGCTTAGTGGTACGTGTACCGCCATTTGGTCACCGTCAAAATCGGCGTTGAAAGCACCACAAACCAATGGGTGTAACTGGATAGCCTTCCCTTCAATCAAAGTAGGCTGGAAAGCCTGGATTGAAAGTCTGTGCAAAGTTGGAGCCCGGTTCAATAGTACCGGATGGCCTTTTAATATATTTTCAAGGATTTCCCAAATAACTGGATCCTTACGATCTACTAATTTCTTAGCAGATTTTACTGTTTTAACAACACCCCGTTCGATCAACTTTCGAATGACGAAAGGTTTGAATAACTCCGCAGCCATACCTTTAGGTAGACCACATTCGTGTAACTTCAAGGTAGGTCCTACCACAATTACCGAACGTCCCGAGTAATCTACCCGCTTACCCAAAAGGTTTTGACGGAAACGACCTTGCTTACCTTTAAGAATATCACTTAAAGATTTCAATGGACGGCCACCTTCCGCTTTTACAGCGTTAGATTTTCTAGAGTTATCAAATAAGGAATCAACTGCCTCCTGAAGCATACGTTTCTCATTTCTGAGGATTACTTCAGGTGCTTTGATTTCTAATAAACGTTTCAAACGGTTGTTCCGAATGATTACCCGACGGTACAAATCATTCAAATCTGAACTGGCAAAACGACCACCATCCAAAGGTACCAATGGACGCAATTCAGGTGGAATTACTGGTAGGTACTGAATGATTGCCCATTCCGGACGATTCTCGATTCGAGTCAAACCATCACGGAAAGCTTCCACTACGCGCAGACGCTTCAAGGCCTCTGATTTACGTTGTTGAGAAGTCTCATGAGCCGCTTGGTGACGCAATTCGAATGAAAGTTGGTCCAGGTCCAGACGCATCAATAAATCTTTGACGGCATCTGCTCCCATTTTAGCCATGAACTTGTTTGGATCATCGTCTTCCAGCATTTGATTTTCTGGTGGCAATGTTTCCAAGTGGTCCAGGTATTCTTCTTCAGTTAAAAGATCCATTTTCTCTACACCTTCCACAGCTTTAAGTCCAGCTTGGATAACGACATAGCGTTCGTAGTAGATAATAGATTCTAATTTCTTAGAAGACAATCCCAACATATAACCAATCTTGTTGGGTAGTGATTTGAAGAACCAGATGTGTACGACTGGAACCACCAATTTGATGTGTCCCATTCTTTCACGGCGTACTTTCTTTTCGGTAACTTCTACCCCACGGCGATCACAAACGATACCTTTGTAGCGAATTCTTTTGTATTTACCACAGTAGCATTCGTAATCCTTGACAGGACCAAAGATACGTTCGCAAAACAGGCCGTCGCGCTCGGGCTTGTAAGACCGGTAGTTAATGGTTTCCGGCTTGAGCACTTCACCAAAAGAACGTTCCAGAATATCATCTGGAGACGAAAGACTAATGGTAATCCGATCAAAGTCTTGCTGTTGAATATGGCTTTTCTTCTTAAAAGTCATAGATGAACGTTATATGGTTATTCCGAATGGTCCTTTAAACTAGGGCCATTCGGAACTAAATTAGATTAATCAAATTTCACATCCAGTGCCAGTCCGCGCAATTCGTGAATCAATACGTTGAATGATTCTGGAATATTTGGATCTGGTAGCGGATCACCTTTCACAATTGCTTCGTAAGCCTTCGCTCGGCCATTGATATCATCTGATTTGATGGTCAATAGCTCTTGTAGGATGTTTGAAGCACCGAAGGCCTCTAGTGCCCATACCTCCATCTCACCGAAACGCTGACCACCAAACTGGGCTTTACCACCCAATGGTTGTTGCGTAATCAAGGAGTATGGTCCGATGGAACGAGCATGCATTTTATCATCTACCATGTGTGATAATTTCAACATGTAGATAATACCAACCGTTGCTTGCTGGTGGAAGCGATCTCCCGTTTCTCCATCATAGAGGTAAGTCTGTCCTAAACTTGGTAGATTGGCTTCTTTGACGTACTCATCAATTTCTTCCAAACTTGCACCATCAAAAATTGGTGTTCCAAATTTCATGTCCAGTTTTTCACCTGCCCAACCTAGAACCGTTTCGAAAATCTGTCCTAAGTTCATCCGTGAAGGTACCCCAAGTGGGTTCAAAACAATATCAACGGGTGTACCATCTTCAAGGAAAGGCATATCTTCCATCCGTACAATACGGGCTACGATACCTTTGTTTCCGTGACGACCAGCTAACTTGTCTCCTACTTTCAGCTTACGCTTCTTAGCCATGTAGACTTTAGCCAATTTCAATACACCTGCTGGTAATTCATCACCAATACTGATGTTGAATTTCTCTCTTTTGTAACGACCAACTTCCTCGTTGAATTTGATGCTGTAATTGTGCAACAAGCGAGCAATTAGTTTATTGGTAGCTTCTTCTTCCGTCCAATTACTGTAATCAATTACGGAGTAATCAATTTCACGTAATACTTCCCGGTTGAATTTGACGCCTTTTGCCAAGAATTCTTCGTTGTAAATACTCTTTACACCGTCGGCTTTCTTGTCCTTTAGCAGAACCAATAATTTATCAATCAAAATCGTCTTCAATTCATTGAGTGCGATTTTATGCTGATCATCCAGTTTTGCTAGCATTTCTTTTTCCTGAGCTTTCTGAACTTTGTCTTTCTTAGCTCTGGCAAACAACTGCTTATTAATGATAATTCCTTTGGTAGATGGAGGTGCTTTTAAAGAAGCATCTTTAACATCACCGGCTTTATCACCAAAGATGGCGCGTAGTAGTTTTTCTTCTGGTGTAGGATCAGATTCACCTTTAGGTGTAATCTTACCAATCAGGATATCTCCCTCTTTAACCCAAGCACCAACGCGAATAATACCATTTTCATCAAGATCTTTAGTCGCTTCTTCACTGACATTTGGAATGTCGTTTGTCAACTCCTCTTCTCCTAATTTGGTATCCCGTACATCTAGCTCGTAGTGCTCGATATGAAGTGAAGTAAACACATCTTCTTTAACAACGCGCTCAGAAAGCACGATTGCATCCTCGAAGTTGTATCCTTTCCAAGGCATAAAGGCGACCTTCAGGTTTTGACCAAGTGCCAATTCTCCTTTTTCGGTAGCGTAGCCATCACAAAGGATTTGTCCTTTAGTTACCCGATCTCCTTTACGTACAATTGGACGTAGGTTGATACAAGTACCTTGGTTGGTTCTTCTAAACTTAATCAAGCTGTATTTCTTACGGTTATCTTCGAAAGATACCAATTGATCTTGTTCAGAACGATCGTATTTCACCACGACTTCAGTAGCATCAACGTATTCGATGACTCCGTCGCCTTCGGCATTAACCATCATGCGAGAATCTCGTGCGACCTTACCTTCTAGTCCAGTACCTACAATAGGTGATTTAGGACGCAATAAAGGAACAGCCTGACGTTGCATATTCGAGCCCATTAAGGCACGGTTGGCATCATCATTTTCCAAGAACGGGATCAAGGATGCAGAAACCCCAACAATTTGGTTAGGCGCTACGTCCATGAACTCAATATCATCTGGTGCTAATACGGGGAAATCACCATGCTCTCTACACTTAATTTTATCCGTAAGGAAGGCACCCGTTTCATTATTGATTGGAGCGTTTGCCTGAGCTATTTTCTTGAAATCTTCTCCCTCAGCCGATAAATATTGAGCTTCAGCCTCCATATTTACCTTTCCTTTGACGACCTCTCTATATGGTGTTTCTAAGAAGCCCATCTTGTTCACTTTGGCGTGTACACAAAGTGTGGAGATCAATCCAATGTTAGGTCCTTCCGGTGTTTCAATGGTACACAATCTACCGTAGTGAGAGTAGTGTACATCCCGCACCTCAAAACCAGCACGTTCTCTAGAAAGGCCACCAGGTCCTAGTGCAGAGATCCGACGTTTGTGGGTAATCTCAGAGATTGGATTGGTTTGGTCTAAGAACTGAGACAGCTGACTGGTACCAAAGAAGGAATTAATCACCGAGGACAAGGTCCGTGCGTTGATCAAATCGATTGGTGTAAACACCTCATTGTCCCGAACATTCATCCGCTCACGGATGGTCCGAGCCATTCTTGCTAAACCGACACCAAATTGAGCGTATAATTGCTCACCTACTGTCCGTACTCGACGATTACTTAGGTGGTCAATATCATCAATTTCTGCTTTCTGGTTCATCAAACTAACCAAGTATTTGACAATCGCGATGATGTCTTCTTTGGTTAGGGTCAGTGTTTCTTTATCTGTATTCAACTCTAGTTTACGGTTGATCTTGTAACGACCAACTTCTCCTAAGTTGTAACGTTTATCTGAGAAGAACAGCTTATCGATAATTCCACGAGCTGTTTCTTCATCTGGAGGATCCGTTCCTCTTAATTGACGATAAATGTATTGTACCGCCTCAATTTCCGAACTGGAAGGATCTTTTTGTAGGGTATTGTAGATAATGGAATAGTCTTCTTCAATTTCTTCTTTTTGAAGGATCACCATTTCTGTACCAGAGTCCAGGATCAGTTGGATATTTTCTTCATCGAGCACAATATCACGCTCGAGGATAATTTCGTTTCTTTCGATGGTCACCACCTCACCGGTATCCTCATCTACGAAATCTTCCGTCCAACTTTTTAGAACACGAGCGGCCAATTTACGACCGATTGCAGTTTTGAGGTTATCTTCATTAGCTTCTATTTCATCTGCTAAGTCAAAGATGTTCAAAATCGCTTTATCGGTATCAAAACCAATGGCACGCAAGAGTGTTGTTACTGGGAATTTTTTCTTACGATCGATGTAAGCGTACATCACCGTATTAATATCGGTAGCGAACTCCATCCAAGCCCCCTTGAAAGGGATCACTCTAGCTGAATAGATCTTTGTACCATTAGGGTGGAAGCTTTGTCCAAAGAATACACCAGGTGAACGGTGTAACTGGGAGACGATAACCCGCTCTGCCCCATTGATTACAAAGGTACCTTTCGGAGTCATGTAAGGGATATTCCCGAGGAATACGTCTTGCACAATCGTTTGGAAGTCTACGTGTTCCTCATCATTACAGGATAAACGCAGTTTCGCTTTTAGCGGTACGCTGTAGGTCAAGCCACGCTGCATACATTCTTCAATGGCATAGCGAGGTGGATCAACGAAATAATCCAGAAACTCTAATACAAAGATGTTTCTGGTATCTGTGATCGGGAAGTTTTCTTGAAATACCCTGTATAGACCTTCATTCATACGGTTTTCGGGAGTGGTTTCCAATTGGAAGAACTCCTGAAACGATTTGATTTGAATTTCTAGGAAATCAGGGTAGTCAGAAGCGCGTTTAATTTTTCCGAAGCTTTTGCGAAGAGCTTCAGCATTTAATACCTTAGCGTTTGATGTCATCTGCAAAATATTTATTTCCGACTATCTCTATTCAAACAAAAAAAAGTGACTGGCAACTCTATTAAACAACTTTAGTCTAGTAAATAGTTCAATAGTGCCGGTTATATTTATCTTCTTAATAGAGAAGATATTTAAAAAAGCATTTAACTGCTTTTCAGATTTGTCGTTTTGGTGCTAAAAAAAGCAACTTAATTATACGACGATAGGCTTAGCGAGTTGCAAGCAACCCGCTAAGCCCGTCTTATCTCCAAAAGTGAGTAATTTATAATAACTACCACACTTTTGGCAAGATTTGAACTTACTTAACTTCAACAGAAGCACCAACTGCTTCTAATTTCTCTTTCAGTTCGTCAGCTTCAGCTTTAGGAACACCTTCCTTCACTGGTCCAGGAGCGCCGTCAACTAGTTCTTTCGCTTCTTTAAGACCTAAGCCTAAGATTGTTTTTACTTCTTTAACTACTTTTAGTTTCGCAGCGCCTGCAGAAGTCAAGATAACATCAAATTCAGTTTGCTCTTCAGCAGCAGCATCGCCACCACCAGCAGCACCAGCAGCTATTGCTACAGGAGCAGCAGCAGCAGGCTCGATACCATACTCATCCTTAAGGATAGTAGCTAAATCAGTTACTTCTTTGATTGTTAAATTTACTAATTGATCAGCGATTGCTTTCAAGTCAGCCATGTTAAATTGTTTTAGTACGTTAAAC
>CAXIDD010000114.1:0-11025 GCA_964021975.1 uncultured Saprospirales bacterium
GAAATAATCATTAGGTCATGTGGCTCCCGCCCCTGGCCTTTTTGTAGTTTATAGACCCCACTACAAGACTATTTAGTACAGATATTGACTTTTTTGAGGCACCGTATAAAAGATGAACCCATCCGTTTTTTTAGCCTTTCCGGCCGTTCCCTTCTTTTTTTTAAAAAACTTTAAAATTTCCTTAAAAAAAATGTACCCCTTTGAAAAAAAAGCCGTCCTAATACCAAAATAAACTAAACCTACTATCCTATCTATTTTAACTACTCGTTCCCTTCTAAATTATAGATTTTATTGGGCAGCATCTAAAAATGCTACTAAAACTCTCTTTGCAGGAATGTTTTGGATTCATTAGACATTGCTTATATTAGCCAAGTATCAATTCAAATTCAGTGAGTCAAATCTGCCAAGAAAGTATGAATGACGAGCGCATTGTTAAAACCTTTGTGCTCCGACAAGCAAATCCTTGCTTCGAAATCCTTTACAAACGCTATTCTCGTAAAGTGTTTGCAAAATGTATCTCGATGCTTAAAGAAGAAGCTAAAGCCAACGATGCTACACAGGATATCTTTATGAAGATATTCACGAATCTTTCAAAGTTTAATTATAAATCAAAGTTTTCCACTTGGGTTTATTCAATTACATACAACTACTGTATTGATGCCTTAAGAAAAGATCAAAGGCATGGAGCTGTTTTTACAGATGAATTAGAAAAGGCGCCAGACGAAGGAATGCCTGAAGTATCAGATGCCGAAATGGCTGAAATAAAGGTGGAAGTACTCAAAAAAGTAATGGAAGTGCTACCCCCTGGTGATCGAGCCATACTGAAAATGAAATACGAAGAAGGAATGTCCATCAAAGAAATGGCCACCGCCTTGGGTAAAACTGAAAGTGCGATAAAAATGAAAATTAAACGTGCCAAAGCAAAAGCGCAAAAATTGAAGAAAAAGATAGAAAAGACTTCAAAAATATAATAAGTCATGGGGAATGCATTGTTAAATTTTAGACAGTTAGCGGAGCTAGAGGAAAGAGAGCCTAGAGTTGTAGAGATGATAGAAAATTTCGAGGCTCATCAAAGTGATTTTATCCGAGAAAGTATCCAGTCCTCTTTGTCTTTTATGAGGCTATTTGGTGATATTGCTCAGCTATACTTTCCAACTATGTTAGATATTGCGGTTACTGGATTAAGCGATAAGCCTCAACCTAACCGAATATCAGATCAGGGAACAGTAGAAAAAGTGGAAGATATTAATGCCCGAACGCCTGATTTAGGTGGTAAGGAGCCTCCTAGCCCCACTGTACCAGGGGCAGATGGACCTACACAAGTATAAGTCCAGTTTTTAGGCTGTAAAAAAGGGTTTCATTCAACAATGAAACCCTTTTTTGTGCATATACACTTAGAGTTTCCTTTTTTGTTACCGCTTAAATATAACTTCGAAGTATATTTACAACTGATTTTCCCTAAAAAAACGCTATTTTCCCGACGGGATTTGTTAACTTAATTAAAGTTAGACAAATTATTTCTCACAGGATTTTTCTGAAACCTATATAAAGTAGAATGGACAATTTGTTAAAATGGTTAGAAGATTTAAGAGATAGCTCTCCTGAAATTTTTAATTTTCTCTGGAGTTCTGGGGTCTTTGTATTAAAGTTAATAGGAGCTTTAATCTTTTTTCTAATCGGTCGTTGGTTTGCTCGTCTAGTTGCAAAAGGGACTAAAAAAATCATGGGTAAGCTAGGCGTAGATAACTTAGCAGCTAAGCTACGCTCTATTGATATGATTGGTAAGTCTAAAGTGGAAATCATTCCAAGTGAAATTTTTTCCAAAATCATCTATTATATCATTCTCTTTATTATTATTTGGATAGCAGCGGATATGGTGCAAATTGAAGCCTTATCTGCAATGATCGAACGGCTATTCGCTTACCTTCCAACCCTGTTTTCTGCCTTGATTGTATTCGTAGCAGGACTTTTTTTAGCAGACTTCCTAAAGAAAATTATTGTTACCACTTCAAAATCGCTCAATTTACAAGTAGGGCCAATTATTGGAAATTTTGTTTTCTATTTCTTATTGATCAATATCGCAATGATTTCATTAGCTCAAGCGGGTATTGAGACGGATGCAATTAAAGATAATATTTCCATTATTCTAGCTGGAATCGTAGCTGCTTTTGCAATTGGCTACGGTTTTGCCTCCCGTTCCTTATTGTCTAGCATGCTTTCGGCTTATTATAACAAAAAGAAAGTTGCTAAGGGAGATGTCATTAGTATCGATGAGGTATCTGGTACCGTAGAGGAGCTGGATAATATGTCAATTACCATAATCGGGAAGGATAATACCAAAACGATCGTGCCAATGAATAAGTTACTGACAGAAACCTATAAAGTTCAGAAACAAAAGGTAGTGCCAATGAAGCCACCAACAGATCCCAACCCTTAATTTCATCTCGTAAATCTGCGATACTATTTTATCAGTTTTATAGACTTAAGAGTGTATTTCACTCCGTCAAAAAAATAAAACCATCAAGCCGGTAAATTACTTATCCGGCAAACCATTATAAGAAACTATGTCTGAAAAAAAACTCTTTTTATTGGATGGCCATGCCCTGGTTTATCGAGCACATTTTGCTTTTATTAATCGGCCTCTTATCAACTCTAAAGGTGTAAATACCTCTGCTATGACAGGGTTTACGCGTACCCTTTGGGATTTGATGCATTCTCAAAACCCTACCCATATTGCGGTGGCTTTTGATCCCTCTGGACCTGTTTTTAGACATGAAATCTACCAAGAATACAAAGCAAATAGAGAGGAAACGCCTGATGATATTCGGGTCGCATTACCCTTTATTAAAAAAATAGTCGAAGGCTTTAATATTCCCATCGTAATGGTGGATAATTATGAGGCGGATGATGTAATTGGGACCCTTTCTAAGCAAGCAGAAAAAGAAGGTTTCCAGGTGTTTATGGTGACACCTGATAAAGATTATGCCCAATTGGTCAGTGAAAATATTTTTATGTACAAACCTTCCCGACAAGGGAATGGTATTGAAATATTAGGCATACCAGAGGTGCGGGAAAAGTGGGGGGTCGATGAGCCCCTCCAGGTAATTGATTTATTGGCACTACAAGGAGATTCCAGTGATAATATTCCAGGTGTGCCAGGTATTGGCCCCAAAACTGCTTCCAAACTACTTAAGCAATTCCATAGTCTGGAAGGCCTACTAGAGAATACGGATTCCCTAAAAGGAAAACAAAAAGAAAAGGTAGAAGATAATGTAGAACAAGCCAAACTCTCCAAAGTATTGGCGACGATAGACCTGGAGGTACCCATTCAATTTGATGCGAAAAGATATGAAATAGAACCTTTTAATCGAGCAATCCTTGAAGAAGTATTTAAGGAATTGGAGTTTAGAAGTTTGGCTAAAACCATCCTTGGTGTCCAAGATGCACCCGCTCAGCCTGGGCAACAAGGATCTTTGTTTGCGGCAACTGCTGGTAGTGCTCCTGTGAATACTTCTAAGGCAGTAAAAGACAGTGGCCTTCCCGCCCATGCTATTGCTAGTCATAGCATCGAAAACACAGCGCATGACTATCGATTGATCGATACGCCTGAAAAAAGAGCGGAACTAATTCAAAAACTAAGCAATCAATCTACTTTTTGTTTTGATACCGAAACTACCAGTGTTGATGCCAATCAGGCTGAGTTGGTTGGTATTGCTTTCTCTATGAAAAAAGGAGAAGCGTTTTACGTACCCATCCCAGAAGATGCTACTGAAGCCAAAGCAATCGTTAAGGAATTTAAATCAATTTTGGAAAATCCTGATATTCAAAAGGTCGCACAGAATATTAAATATGATGCTTTGGTTCTGAAATGGTATGGAGTAGAAATTGCGGGTACTTTTCTCGATACCATGATTATGCATTATTTGCTAGAGCCCGAAATGCGGCACGGTATGGATTATCTGGCAGAAACTTACCTAAGCTATAAACCTATTTCGATTAAAACTTTGATTGGTAAAGGGGGGAAGAATCAGCTCACCATGCGTCAAGTTCCAGTCCAAAAGGTAGTAGATTATGCTTCCGAAGATGCAGATATCACCTGGCAATTGAAAGACTTTTTATACCCAGAACTAGAGAAGAAAGAAGCCTTAATGAAACTCTATAAGGAGATGGAAGAGCCATTGGTCAAAGTCCTTACCACGATGGAGTTTGAAGGGATAAACTTAGATGTGGAATTCCTTGAAAAGTATTCTGAAGAGCTAGGAAGTCAAATAAAAGCATTTGAAGAAAAAATTTACGAGACGGCCGGAGTCAAGTTTAATATATCTTCTCCCAAACAAGTTGGAGAAGTGCTTTTTGAAAAAATGAATCTACCCTACCGATGGCGAAAAACCAGCTCTGGACAATATTCCACTAACGAAGAAAAGCTAACGGAGCTATCCGTAGATTTTCCAATCGTAAAAGATATTCTAAGATACCGAGGACTAACTAAATTAAAATCAACCTATGTTGATGCACTTCCTCGTATGGTGAATCCCAAAACAGGGCGCATCCATACTTCTTATAACCAGGCATTAGCAGCTACTGGACGATTAAGCTCAAATAACCCCAACCTACAAAACATTCCCATCCGGACACCAGAAGGGGCAAAGATTCGTAAAGCATTTATTCCTAGAGATGAGCATCATGTTCTATTGGCAGCCGATTATTCGCAGATTGAGTTGCGGCTAATTGCCGAGATTGCCAAAGATCAAGCCATGCTGGAAGCTTTTCAGGAAGGTAAAGATATTCACTCAGCAACCGCAGCAAAAGTTTTTGAAGTTCCTTACGAAGAAGTCACAAAAGTACACAGGTACCGCGCCAAAACCGTCAACTTTAGTATCGTTTATGGAGCTGGTGCAACGAACCTTTCTCGTCAACTGGATATTTCAAGAAACGAAGCCAAGCAGCTGATTGATCAGTATTTCAAACAGTATCAGGGATTACAACGCTACATGTCAGAAGTCGTTGTAGAAGCTAGAGAAAATGGTTACGTTAGTACTTTAATGGGCCGCAGACGTTATATCCGGGATATTAACTCTAAATCTTCTTTGATGCGCAGCAATGCAGAGCGGATTGCCGTTAATACACCCGTTCAAGGGTCTGCCGCAGATATGATAAAAGTTGCAATGATCAACATTTTGCAAGCTTTAGAAGAAAAACAGCTGAAAACAAAAATGCTCTTGCAAGTACACGATGAATTGGTTTTTGATGTACCCAAAGACGAATTAGATATCGTTAAACCAATAATTGAGGAAAAAATGCGTAACGCAATGCCTGGTTTGAGCGTTCCTATTCTAGTAGGAATGGATGAAGGGGCCAATTGGCTGGAGGCGCATTAAGCTTTTTTGTAAAATATGTTTATGAAACAAAGGAATTCGATCATTGGTAGTTTATTACTTATTCTCGTATTATTGGCCTGTAATCAACAGCAAGAAATAGGGACCGATCGGATTTATTCCAAAGCAGATGTTGAGATAGAAAGGACTAGGAATGCGGAAATCACTTATAGTGATTCTGCTATGACGAAAGTCATTATCACGGGACCTATGCTATTGAGTCATTCTGAACGTAATAACCAGCGTAAAGAATTTCCGGATGGTATTCGAGTAGAGTTTTACAATGATTTTGGTACGGTTAGTAGCATCCTTACGGCAAAATATGCCATCCAATACGACCGGGAAAGTAAAGTGATTGTACGAGATAGTGTCATTTGGCGAAGTATGGAAGACCAAATGTTGGAAACCAGCGAATTGATTTGGGATGAACGTCAAGAATTAGTCTATACCAATAAATTTTCGGTCATTACTACCCCTACGGATACCGTTTTCACGCAATATTTTAAAGCAACTCAGAATTTTTCAGAAATAACTATGACCTCCACAGATGGAGCAATCATTGTCGAAGATTTTAGTAACTAATACGCTACCATGGGACTGGCTTTAATTATCTTTTTTTTAATCCTTTCGGCACTCTTTTCAGGTGCTGAAATCGCCTACGTTTCAGCCAATAAGCTGAAAGTAGAGTTGATTAAAAAAAGAGAGACCCGCCGCAGCAAAATTATTACGCGTTTCTATGATCAGCCGGCTAATTTCTTAGGTACTATGCTGGTTGGGAATAATATTGCTTTGGTCGTTTTTACTTTTTTGATGGAGCGTGCCTTAAGTCCTTATTTATCCAAAATTATTGCGGGAGAATTCGCTTTTTTTATTTCCATTACGCTTTCGATCACCGTTGTTGTCTTAATCTTTGGAGAGTTTATTCCTAAAACTTTATTCCGCTTATTTTCAGATGATATTCTATATTTTCTAGCCTATCCTTTACGTTTTTCTCAATGGTTAATGGCTCCCATTGCCTGGATCATGATTCAGGGAGCGAATGTTATTTTAAAGTCTTTACTCAAATTACCGGTTGAACAAACCGAACAGGTGTTTACCCGCTTAGACTTAGAAGAATTTATCTCAGGTTCCCAAAATGGCGACCAGGAAGAAGAAATAGATCGGACCCTTTTCGGGAAAGCATTGAATTTGAGAGATGTACGCGTCAGTGAAGCTATGGTTCCTAGACCCGAAATTGAAAACATCGATATTTCTGCCAGCCTGGAAGACCTGGAGCAACTCATACGGGAAACCAAATTGTCTCGCATCATTGTCACGGATGGAGATATTGACGAAGTGCGGGGCTATATTCATCATCAACAGCTATTGAAATACCCAAAATCACTCCAAGCTATTGTATTAGATATTCCTTTTGTTCCGGAGGTGATGCGAGTCACCGATTTGATGAATAAATTCATTCGGGAGCAAATTTATATTGCCTGTGTAGTGGATGAGTTTGGTGGGGTCTCCGGTATTATTACACTCGAAGATATTTTAGAAGAGCTCTTTGGAGAAATTGAAGACGAGCACGATCAGGAAGAATACATTGAAACCCAGGTTTCCGAAACGGAATTTATTTTTTCCGGCCGTTTAGAAATCAGCTACCTCAACGAAAAATACGAGAACATCGACTTCCCAGAAGGAGATTATCATACCCTTTCGGGCTATTTAGTCATGACCACTGAAGCTATTCCCAATAAGGGTGATGAACTAATTTTAAATGGCTACCGTTTCCTTTTTGAAATGGTCAGCGACACCAAAATTGAAATGGTCCGGGTTTTTAAATTACTGGAAGATGGGGAAGAAGATTAATACACCTATCGCCCCACATCAAAACTATAAATAGCGTGTAGTTCCACACTATTTCCAAAGGCCCGTGCATAATTGGAAAGACCAATCCCGTAGGACGCACCCACTCTGATTTGTCCAGCATTAAAATTCACACTCTCTCCAATCACCACACCCGCTTCTACTCTAGCCGTTTGAGAAAGACCACCACCGAGTCCTACATAGAGAACATCCCCCATTTGCATACGTGCATTCACGTCAATGGCTAAAGGCGCGTTGGGAACATATTTTAAAAAGCCTGCTAATTCTAAATAGGAAGCATCTGAGTTAAAGAAATAAACATCAAAATAAGTACCACCCATCAAATAAACGTGCTGGACACGTTCGATTTCAAATTCGCCATCATCTCTCCTCACCGTTGTGCTCAAACCAAAAGTTTGTGGAACAGATAGCCCCACGTAGTATTTATCATCATGGTAATACATGATCCCTACCCCAAAATCTGGATAATAAATCAGGTCATTCGCTAAGTCAAGAACTGTTTCTCCTAAATCTAGATCTGCCAAACTCGCACTGTATTGTACGACACCCGCATTAAGGGCGATATTGATGAAACGGTCTCCCCGACGATCTAGCTCTAGCCGATATCCAAAACGGGCAAAGAGGGCTGTGTTCCCAATCTCACCTGCCTGATCATGGATAATACTGGCTCCAACCACAGTGTTCCAGTAGTCCATCACGTATTCCCAATTGAGAACAGCGGTTTCTGGTGCCCCTTCAAAGCCCGACCATTGATTGCGGTAAGTAGCAAAAATAGACATGGCATTATCGCTAAATATGTAATCACTAGAAAGACTTGCAGGATTGATAATATTCCAATTGTCTCGAAAGAGCGCAAAGTTGGGCAATTGCTGCGCCCAAATTGAACTCGTGCTGCAAGTAAATAGGCAGAAAAACAATAATACAGACTTATAGCTAATCCGGTTTTGGGTAGGATGTTTCATTTTTATTTTTGTTGGTGGTGATCAATAGTTATCGTACAATCAGGTGAAGCGTCTTTTTAACCGCATCTCGTCGGCCGTCAACTTTTAGGTACATATAATAGGTTCCTTGGGGTAGCTCGGCACCGTTATGAGTGCCCTTCCAGGGTTGGTTATTAGAGTAATTGCGCTCTCGGTGTACCACTACTCCCCATCGGTTGGTGATGATGATATCATTATCCGGGAAAGCCTCCAAATTGTCGATTAATAGCCCATCGTTAGATCGTCCTACGACGATTCCATCCGGAACTTCAAGTAAAACATCCGGTAGACTAATGATGACCATGGCTGTATCACAAGAAGTTTGACAAGCAGGCGAACAAATTGCATATTCAAAGGCGATAGCTTCTAAGTTGCCTAAGGCTGCAGTATATTCGAACACTAAATCATCTTTCAGAAAGATCACTTCTCCCAACTCAGGTTGACTCACAATCTGCACCGTGGTCTCGTCTAAAACCAAACCAGCCACCTCATCATTTACAAAAGGATCAAAAGTGATGCGCGTCAAACCTGGCTCCAGTGCCAATTGATCATCCCGTGCGACAGCTGTTGGTAAATAGGTAATCAATACGGTATCAGTAGAGATGCAATCATTGGCAGAAACTGTCCAAATAAATGGATTCACCCCTGGCACTAAGTTGCGGGCCAAAGATTGATCTTGATTGGGTTCGAGTATAAGGGCCGCTGTAGTGTTGCTCCATTCTCCAGTACCAAAGCTAATGGGATCTGCCTGCAGCTCAACTTGATTGAGGCCACAAACGGTCTGATCTTCTCCAGCATAAAGGATCGGAAAATCCAGGGTTGTAAATTGATGTGGCGTAAAGATTGGGGAGCGACAGCTACCATTACTTATAAAGACAGCATAATCACCGGCTGCTTCGGTACCAATATTAGGAAATTGAATGCTGTTTGAATCAGTACGCAAAGTATCTCCCAAAGGCGTGATCCAGTTATAGCTTAAGCCAATTTCTGGATATTGTTCGGTAGATAGCACTAGGGTTTGCCCAACACAAAGGGTATCCTGGCCCTGAATAAATAAAGGTCTGCGAGGGGCAGATTCAAACTGTACTGGCCCACCTAAAGCGATATCAAGACAAGGGTCAGAACGGTCTAGGACACCAAAACCATTGTCTCTTCCCACCAAGATGGCAGTATGATAAGTTGTACCAATTTGCAGTGGGTTTTGAAAAGTAAAGCGTCCAACCGAGTCGCTCAATAAAATATTTCCTAATTGAGTTGGTCCTCCGTCGTGTACCACGTAACGTAAAAGGCTATTGCTATCCAGCTGACTATCTCCCGCTGATTGGACTAGTAAAGTATCAAACTGGCAAATATTTCCAGGTGTGTCGAGTATGGTACCTGCACTGATGCTACAGTTGACATCGCGCTCGCAATTTGGAGCAATAACTTCAAGGTTGGAACTACATGAAAAATCATCTTCTATCGTCAGATTATAAATACCATTTGCGGCTAAATCCTCACTTATAAAGGTGTTTCCAAAAAGGTTACCATTGACACCCTCGATAGTATAAGGTGCCAAGCCCAATAAGTCAAATTGAATTTGGAAAGTGTTGTTTTCCAAATCACAATTGGTACTTAAGTCAATTACTGCTGGAGGAGTGGTATAAAATAAGTTAATATCCACGATGCTATCACAACCATTTTGAGCAGCATTAAGCAAAATCTCCTGGCCACTTGGCCGTTGCTCATTATAGACTTGATTATTTACCCTTATACTTTGACCACTACATAGAATAGTATCTATTTGGCTACGAGCTGGTTTTAAAATATTGATCAGGCGATTCTGGGATAAATTTGCTATACAGGTGGCATCTGATAGTTGGATAAATTGGACCTCAATCGTATTGGTATTTGCAGGGAAATCAGCAGCGCAAATTTCTAAGTTTGCTTGATCGGTATTACTTTGAAAGGTTAAATCTGTTGAAAAACCAGCCGCTATGACTCGATAAGCTAAGTTAAAAGGGGCTTGGCCAGAGAAAAGAAAATCTAAATTGAAACAGGCATCTGCACAAATAGCGGTAGTTGCTCCGATCGTAACAGCTGGAACGGCATTTTGAGTCCCGACTTCAATCGTACTATTTAGGCTACAACCAATGTTATCGCTGACCATTACACTATAACTACCAGCTGTTAAATCATTAATAGTTGATTGTCCATCAAACGTATCGTCTGCCCAATCAAAGGTAAAAGGAGCAACGCCACCTTGTGGGCGAATGGTTATACTGCCATCATCTCCATCCGGACAAGTTACCGGACGGACTGCTTCCACCAAACTGAAATTACTACAGTCTATATCTTCAATGGTAAAAGCGCAGTTTTCACTACAATTATTGGCATCTCTAATAGAGACTTCATAATCACCGACAGCAAGTTGACTAAGCGTCACACTGCCTTCATTAAGCAAGGTGATGCTAGTATCATTCAATTCTGGAATAACCAGCGTATATGGAGTTGTTCCTCCATTTACTTCAATAGTAACTTGGCCATCGGTAGCATCTGCCCTACTAATTCCTTGGGTAGCAGAGCAATCTACACTTAAGGGATTAGGGGAATTAATGCTAATACTTTCTGTGCGGGTACAGCCTGCTTCGTCTCTAATTGTTAACGAGTAATTTCCAGGGAGTAAATTATCGATGGAGCTGGTGTTGTCATTAGTGTTCCAGGCGTAGATTAAAGTCCCCATAGCTCCGGTAACCCGACTGCTAATGCTGCCATCATTTGCATTAAAACAGCTAATATCTTGAGCTGTCAAACTTAATTGT
>CAXIDD010000115.1:0-10989 GCA_964021975.1 uncultured Saprospirales bacterium
ATCTTGAGACCATAAACTAAAGCTAACCGTCAGGACCACTAACAGCAAAGGTGGAAAAAAGACAACCTTGTTTAATGATTTAATTGTGCTAAGTTAAGCAATGATCATCGAATTAACTTCAGCAGCTGTTCTTGCCCATTGTTCATCATACGTAGGATCAAAGAATCTTTGGTTAATTTTAGCACCTCCACACTCTTCTCTCTGGAAGCTTGGTTTAAGGTATCGATGGTAAACAAATATTTAGTCTGTAAATAAAAAGTCCCAGCTTCTTGATAATTCAAGGTACTATTAAAAGTATAACCTTTGTTTTCTTGATCAAAAGTGAATCTAATTTCGGATGGATCAATTGCTAAGGAATCTCCAGCTTCTTCCATTAGTACTCCTTGCCATTGTCCAGCTAATAATTCGGGTTTTGGACTATTATTATTACAAGCAAAAGAAAACAACAGTAAACCAGTAAGCGTCAAACAATAAACACCCTTCATTGATTTTTAATTTTCAATTATTGAGATAATGAGTTGTTGAATTATTTACCAACAAATCAACACATAATTAAACCACAAGGTATTAAAATAGCGCTTACCTGTTTCCAAGTAAACGCTGTTTTAAGTTTTATTTAAATCTCTAATTATTATCCTATTAGTGGATGTAACAATAAAAAGGCGATTGAGCCTGCCACAAAACCTACAGCTGCTAACCAGGTTATCTTTTTAAAGTACCAGATGAAGTCAATTTTCTCCATTCCCATTGCTGCTACTCCTGCAGCTGAACCAATGATCAACATACTACCACCAGTCCCCGCAGCAAAGGCTATAAAATGCCATAACTTTGAGTCCATAGCAGATTCATACATCCCCATTGATGCTGCTACTAATGGTACATTATCAATAATAGCCGAACCGACCCCTAGTAACATTACCACCACATCTTGATTAGGGATAGCGTTATCTAATCGCTCTGCTAGGTACCTTAAAGTACCTACACCATCAACAACTAAGGTTTCTAGAGCTGCTACTGCCATTAAAATTCCAAGGAAAAATAAAATACTAGACATCTCGATGCGTGACAAGGCATTGTGTGCTGAGAATTTTTCTTTTCGTTCTTCGGTAAAATCTTCTTCCGGATGAATATATTCAGAGACCAACCAAACAACACCTAAACTGAGCATCATTCCTAAGTAAGGTGGCAAGTGTGTAATTGTTTTAAAAATCGGCACAAAAACGATCATCCCCAAACCGAGGTAGAGCATTGTTTTACTACTGAGTAGTCGATGAGATTCCGTCTCTTCATGCTCAATATCCGTTGTTATATCGCCCTTGAAAGGTTTCATATAACTTGCAATTAAGAAAGGAACAACAAAACAAATAATCGATGGAATCAACAGTTGTGTAATCAAGCCACCAGTAGATACCTTCTTACCAATCCATAACATGGTAGTGGTAACATCACCGATTGGAGACCAGGCTCCTCCAGCATTGGCTGCAATAATCACCAAACTTGCGTACCAGATTCTTTCATTTCTTGTTGGAATGATTTTACGCAAAAGCGTTACCAAAACAATAGTTGCCGTTAAGTTATCAATGATCGCAGAAAGGATGAATGCTAGAATACCTAAAATCCATAATAAGGATCGTTTCTTTTTGGTTTTCACCCAACCCTTGAGAATATCAAATCCGCGGTGTAGATCTACGATTTCTACAATCGTCATCACCCCAATTAAAAAGACCAATATCTCTGCTGTCTTTCCTAGATGGTGCAATAATGCACCAGTAAAGCCTTCTTCAGCTTTTTCAAAAGCCTCTCCCGTAGGGTGACCAAACATATTAAATAAGTGTTCATGAGTGTCAACGACTTCTAAAACACCATTGTGAAAACCAAGAGCTAACAGGGCCCAACATAAAGCGCCCATAATCAAAGCAGGAACGGTCTTATCTAGTTTCAACGGATGTTCTAAGACAATCACGAAGTATCCAAGTATAAAAACCAGAATAATAGCTGCGAACATAGAGTAAAGATTTTAGTTTGTAGTATAGGCGTAAAAATATAATTTTATTTGACTTCGAAGGATTTTGAAGGGATAAAATAACAGAATCATTAGTTTAAAACATATAAATAGGAGGACTTACTTAGTCATTTAAAGGTGCAACAATTGAAAATAAAATATTTTGCCTTTAGCTTTAGGTGTTCCCCTAAATATAGGCTACTTTTGCGGATTGAAAAACAGCTTTATGGTTAAAATCGGTGATTTAAATTTAGGAGAATTTCCGCTTTTGCTGGCCCCTATGGAAGATGTCAGTGATCCTCCCTTTCGTGCCCTCTGTAAGGAGCAAGGCGCAGACATGATGTATACAGAGTTCATCTCCGTTGAAGGTTTAATCAGAGACGCCACCAAAAGTGTTCAAAAGCTGGACATATACGACTATGAACGTCCAGTTGGAATCCAAATTTTCGGTGCTGAAATTGATTCCATGACGCGCGCAGCTGAAATTGTAGAAGAAGCTCAACCCGAGGTATTGGATATTAACTTTGGTTGTCCGGTTAAAAAGGTCGTTTGTAAAATGGCTGGTGCTGGTATCTTACAGGATATTGATCGGATGGTCAAATTGACGGATCATATTGTCAAATCAACCAATTTGCCGGTTACTGTAAAAACACGCCTGGGCTGGGACGATAAAACCCTATTTATTGAGGAAGTGGCCGAACGTTTACAAGACGTGGGTATCAAGGCATTATCTATCCATGGCCGTACCCGCAAGCAAATGTACAAAGGCGAAGCAGATTGGACCTTGATTGGTAAAATCAAAGAAAACCCAAGGATTCATATTCCTATTTTTGGAAATGGTGACATTAATTCTCCCCAAAAAGCTGTTGAATATAAAAACCGGTATGGCGTAGATGGGATCATGATTGGACGTGCGAGCATCGGCTATCCCTGGATTTTTAGAGACATTAAGCATTACATGAAAACCGGCGAACTACTTCCTCCTCCAAATATTCATGAACGAGTGGCTGCTGTTAAGCAACACCTTAAACATTCTATTACTTGGAAAGGTGAAAAATTGGGAATACTTGAAATGCGTCGGCATTACACCAATTATTTCCGGGGCTATTCACACATCAAACCCTATCGTCAAAAATTGGTTACAGAGCATAATCCTGCTGTACTATTTGAAGTTTTAGAGGAGATTGAAGCTCGGTATGCAGATGCCAGCGCTTTGGTTTAGGGTATTCATATAAACAGAATTACTAAGCGCTATTTAGCAGTTTTCAGGATTAAATCTTGGTCCTTTACAAATCATCCTTTTTCGAAAGTTTAAAGTACGTAATATTGGTTTTTAATATACAACAACACGAAAGAGCTATTTTCAACCTGATTAGTGAGGTTGCTCAAAGATTGGGTTACCCAACTTATGTAGTTGGAGGCTACGTAAGGGATCGATTATTGGCTCGTCCTTCCAAAGATATTGATATTGTATGTATAGGAAGTGGTATTCGTCTGGCACAAGAAATTGCAGCAGAATTACACCCAATTCCAAGAGTTGCCGTCTATAGTCGCTTCGGAACAGCCATGTTGAAACACAAAGACCTGGAAATTGAATTTGTAGGTGCTCGTAAAGAATCCTATCGAAAAGATTCCCGTAAACCAAGTGTAGAAGAAGGCTCACTAGAAGATGATCAAAATCGTCGGGACTTCACCATCAATGCACTGGCTGTAAGCCTTAATCAAAATGATTTTGGAAATATTGTAGATTCTTTTGGAGGACTTCAACACCTGGAAGAGAAGCGGATTAAAACACCACTAGAGCCTAAAAAGACCTTCTCAGATGATCCCCTAAGAATGATGCGGGCAATTCGTTTTTCTACTCAATTGGATTTCCAAATTGATAAAAAGACCTTGGCGGCCATCAAAACTGAAAAAAATAGAATTCAGATTGTCTCCAAAGAACGGATCACAACCGAGTTGAATAAAATCATCTTAGCCCCAAAACCTTCCATAGGTTTTAAACTATTATTCAATACGGGTTTATTGGAGTTGATTTTCCCTGAAATGGTAGCTTTACACGGGGTAGAATCTAAAAACGGAAAGGCACACAAGGATAATTTTTACCATACTTTAGAGGTTCTTGACAATCTCTCTAGAAACACTACATCTCTTTGGTTGCGTTGGGCAGCAATTTTACACGACATTGCCAAACCCCCAACCAAACGCTTTGATCCTGCTCAAGGGTGGACTTTCCATGGACACGAGGCATTGGGTGCCCACATGACACCTAAAATTTTCCGGAAGCTTCGTTTACCGATGGATCAAAAAATGAAGTATGTTCAGAAGTTGGTTCGTTTACATTTACGGCCCATTGCGCTAACCAAAGAAGAAATCACAGACTCTGCTGTTCGTCGTTTACTCTTCGAAGCCGGAGATGATATTGATGACTTAATGCTACTGTGCCAGGCAGATATTACCTCTAAAAATCCTGCTAAAGTACGTCGCTTCCTCACTAATTATGAGATATTAAAAGAAAAGATTAAGGAGGTTGAAGAAAAGGACAAATTGCGCAATTGGCAGCCACCAATCAGTGGGGAATTGATCATGGAGACTTTTGGAATTCCACCTTCCAGAGCAGTAGGTACCATCAAAGATAGCATTCGGGAAGCTATATTGGATGGAGATATTCCTAATGAATATGATGCTGCTTTTGAATTGATGCTACAAAAAGGTCAAGAACTTGGTTTAAACAAGGCTTAAAGTTTTTCTTTCTTTGCCTTTAATTCTGCCAGTTTTTCTGCAAAATCCGCTGGTTTAGTCCGCTTCCATCGCTTATGGGTCCAGAGCCAATGTTGAGGTACAGATCGTATCTGTTTTTCTAAAACACGTACATGCTTTTCTGTAATTTCACCGTAAGCTTCTGCACTTGGCGTTTCGGTAAGTAACTCAAACTCCATGGTGTAGAAACCCCGTTTAGACTTAGATACTTTCCCATAGATTACAGGCTGGTCAAAATCTTTGGCATATTTTTCAGTACCAAAGAAAACGGGCGTTTCTTGGTTCAAAAATTGTGTCCAGTACGCCCGGTAAACATTCGAAGGGCTTTGGTCCGTACCAAAAATAGTGGCGATAGGTTCTTGTAAAGTCCTTTCGAAGTAGCCATTCATTTCCTTTTTTGAAATCAACTGCAAACCTAGTTTACTTCGACTATAAGCCATCTTTTCATTCCAAAAAGCACTTTTTAGAGGATGATAAATCGCTACAAATAAATGCTGACAATGCAAACCAACAGCAATCGCGGCTAGCTCCCAATTCCCATAATGTCCAGCAACTAAAAAAACGCTTTTCCCTTGCGCAGCATAATCATCTAACAGGCTCGGATTAAGGACTTTAAACCGACGCTTTACTTCCTCTTCACCAATGGAAAAGTTTTTTATGACCTCTACAATCAAATCAAAAAAATGGCTATAAAACGCCCTTTCAATTTGCAGATGGGCCTGAGCTGATTTTTCTGGAAAAGAGCGCTTGATGTTCCCAGACACTACTTTAACCCGATATTTAAATAATCGGTAAAGTAACAAATAGAGAAAATCACTGATGCGGTATAAAGCCCAATGTGGTAGTAAAGAAATGGGCTTAATAAAAAGGTAATAAAAAAGATGATTCATAAATAGCAGACCATTAGGAAACGAAAATAAATTGGTGCCCCAAAGGTAAGACAAGTAACTGAAAAGAAAAATAACCACACAAACATCAGGGCGTATGACCCTCGGAAAAACATTTATAGAGCCGCTAGTATGGTTCAGTAATCCCCTTGTCTCCGAAGAGAGTCTCTCATTGCTGAAAGATTGAGGCCCGCCCTAGTCACACCAAGTCAAACTCTAATTTTATAAGAGTAGAGTCCAAACACATTTGACGCCTGCGTGGTATTTCTTTAACAACCTTTCGGTTGCTTGGTTCTTTTGCACAAAAGGTTTTTATCTTTTTTTTAGTAAAACTTCCTTTCATCCAGATTCAAAAGTAAAGAAATCTTGTTTTTGTATCAACTACTTTTTTGATTTTAACTTTAATATTAGAGAAACTACATGGGAGTAGGTATTTTCATCAGATCCTAAATCACTAAAAGCATAATCAACGGTGAATGCGCCAAGCTTAAAGCCTACCCCAATACTAGGACGCAAAGCTAAACTTTCCGTACCGTCAAAATCTGCAATTTGTTGGAATTGATTGGCGCCAGCTCTTAGGAAAACAAACCGATCATAATCTACTTCTATTCCAAAAGAAGGGTCCAGGCTGAAGGTACTAGACGAAACCAAGGTATTGCGTTCGCCATCCGTTGTAATGATCCAGTCCAACTCCGGACGGATTCCCACTTTTCCACTTTGAAACCGACGACTCAAACCAAAAACAAAAGAAGGCAAGGTAGTCTCCACATTGGAAATAGGTACCTCATTGCTCGTTAGTTCTAAGACTTCCTTTTCTTCATCTGTGAACCGAAAAGACCACCCATTAAAAGTAGAAGGAATATCCCTAGCAACTACTGCGAATTGCCACTTATCTAAATGGTACTGCATTCCTAGGTCTAATCCAAAGCCCCATGAGGTAGCAAATGGCCCAATCCTGCGGTGTACCACTTTTATATTACCGCCTAGTAAAAGTCGCCCTGTATTAATTTTTAGATCCTGAGCATAACTAAGGAAAAAAGCATAATCTGCGGCAGAGAATTCGGATAGGTTGTCAAAGTTCACCGTGCCATCTGCTTCATAGAGGCTCAGCGTATTCGGTATGTTGTCAATACCAAAGCGCACTGCACTGAACCCAATCCGCCGCCGATCATTTGAAAAGGGTAAAATGACGCCCAGGTAATCGAATTTCCCAATTCCGGCAAACCATTCGGCATGCATGGCTCCTACTTCTACCCCATCAAAAGTTTCCCGGTAGGCCAAGCCAGCCGGATTCCATATACCTGCGGTCACATCTGTCACGCTTGCGGATACAGCGTTGCCCATTCCCTGGGCCCTGGCTCCGACACCAATGGATAAAAATTCATTGCTGTACTTGGCTTGTGCCCAAGATTTCTGGCCAAAAGGTAAGATCAGACCTAAAAATATGATCAGGTAAACTTGTTTCATCCTGGTGGTTTTATTGAAATGGCCTAGTTATAACCTTTCAAATACAAAGATAAAACGCGGAATTGGAAATTAGGGTATGAAAGAATTGGATAAATAGGTCGGAGAAAAATAAATTCGTCGGATGGGAGACTTGTGAGCGGATAAAGAAAAAATTCTTGTGGCCTAAACAGACCACAAGAATAGAATAATATTAGTTTTTCAATAGCAAAACGAATCACCGTTTCTGCTAATTTCTTGGCAATACCTTTATCTCGATTTTAAGGACACACACATTGGTATGTGTAAAATCAATAAAATTCTACTTCAACAAAACGTAGAGTGAATAAATCATACCAGGGAAAAAGAAAATCAAGGTAAGAATTAAAGATATCCAGAATTCTTTGCTCAATCCTCGGTCCAATCCTACCGCTAATGGTGGTATAAAAATGGCGATGATAATTAGTAGTAATGAAGTAGAACTAGTGCTTGACATGATTTTTTTGTTGTTTAGGAGCTATTTGAATCTACCTGCAGTAGACAGGTTTGGCTTTTGAAAATTGTTAATAACAAATTTGAAGTGTTTAATTCAAATAGTTTCTTAATTAATGTGTTCATACATATAACTTTTCAAGGCACCAGATGTTCGTTTAGATTGTATTCAATCCTAGGAGTATGTTTAAAATTAGCTTTTGAGGCGACTACTGTCAAATTTTATTCTGGTCAAGGCGCGAAGAAGAAGCCTAGCCTTCGGTAAGCGACTGATGAACAACCTGCCTGCGCCGAGGCTTCGGCAGGCAGACGCAGGGCAGGATAAAATTTGGCGTAGGTAGCCCTAAGTGTTAAATTTAAACATGCTCTAAGTCGAGTTTCATTCTGAACGCTTTTTAGTTTATTTTATGCGCTACAAAATATTGCTGAATCATTTCATCTGAAATGCCATCCACTCTTATCACATCTACCAGTCGTCCAAGTGCAAATTGATGTCTACCCAAGGCTGGCGGCTCAAACAAATATGCTTTAATCGCCGAAAGTTGGGCTTCAACACTAGGAAAACCGTATCGTTTTCGGGCTTCGTCAATTGCTTCTAGTTGCCCTTCTTCTAATTTAGTTAAATAGTATTGATCATTAACCACATAGAGAGGGTTCGGCATTAACTGGGGAACAACACCTAGAATTTTTCGGTAGTGTAAAAAAGCACTTAAAGGTAGTTCTCCTGCTTTAAAAGCCTCATTTAATAGTTCTTCTAGACCAGGCACTTTTTCGTGGGCAAAATAGATTAATAAAACATCAAGCGGAAGCTCTTTAAAATCAGGAATGGTATTAATACAGAACAGACCACTTGAACGTTCACTTGGAAACCCAAATTGATCAACTAGATTTAAAAAGGATTGGTAATTCTCTAGAGAATGTGCAGAAATCTCCTCCTTTGCCCCTTGGCGACGCATACTTCTTTCGGATTGCAGTAGTAGACTAATCTGAGTTTGTAAAATATCATCATATTCTTTTGGAACTTGATCCAGGTAGCTCAATAACTCCGAACTTCGGCTAGGATCAGCAAAGTCTTCCAGGATAAATTGAAGTTGTTTGGTACAAAAGCCACTTTTGCGAAGCTCCCGGGCTGTTTTAAGCACCAAACTCCAATTTTCTCGATCAGCAGCCAATAATAGCGCATTGTAATAATCTTCCGCAAAAGCCGGCTGATTCAACTGAAAATGGGCCTCATAGATTTGGTATGCTGCTTCATAGTCTTGTTGAACTATGGCAACTTTAGCCTGCTCTAAATTCGCCAAATGATAAACTTGGGAGGAATAGGCTTGTTGACCGTAAATAGATGTTGTAAGCGTAAGGCTTAACAAGGTTAATAGATACTTCATTACAGAATGGTCCCGTTGATACAATAATCATACGCAACCAAGATCAGATTGTTATGAATTCTACCTTATTTAACAACTATATAATGTCTGTTTTCCAAACTGCACCTACACCCGTTTTGCACTACTTAACATAGCCCAAAGCATGTGATTGAAGCTTTTCTCCTTCATCAAATCCTCGATAGACAGGTGCATTCGGTAGCGCCAGTAATGATTAGGATTGGCAGGCACATTAATCCGTTCTTCAGACGGGTCCTTTCGGCGTAAACGGCCATCCATAGCTAGCAAATCCTGCAATGGAAAGACTGCCCACATACTTGGCCAACTCAAATGTTGGTGAATAATTGCCTGGGCAATATACGGTTCGCAATAGAATGGATGGTCTCCTATCATTTTCAGCTCCTGCTCATAAAATCGCTGAATTTGCTCCCAAGTACTTTCTTCACACCATAAACGAATGGGGGACATGTCATGTGTAGAAGGACTAACTACAGATAAATAAGGAATATCATTCGCCGCCAAAAATTCTGTATTGGGGTTTTTAGACATTCGTTGAATCTCAAGCGTTAAAATATTTTGGTCCTCCATCACTCCAGGTACACACTCGGGAACCATTCCAAGATCCTCTCCACAAATCAACATATTGGTAGCCTTGCGCATAGCTGGCAATTTCTCCATTGCTTGCTCTTTCCAAAAGGCTTCTTGACGATTGTAGAAATAATCGTAGTATATGGCTCTAACAGCTGTTTTATGCTCGATTGGTAAGGCTTCGAAAGAATGCGTTGAGATCAAGTCAATCCTAGGATGAAAATGCTGGCTTGGCTCTTGTTTGTCCGGAATAAACAAAACATTAGCAATCAGCTTATAAAGTGGATCTAATAAGGCCTCTTTTTTATTGGCCATGGCTTTTTTCTCAAAGAAAGCCCGAATCTTCTTTTGGGTATTATAGTTTTTCTTGAAAACGATGTTCCCCTGATTATCTTTCGTAAAGAAATGGAAGCGGACAAAGTCAATGTCCTGGGGAAAGGTTTCCTCTAGAATTGCTTCAGTGATGTAAGGTTCACAAAAACGTTTAGGGTCAAAAGTGATCCCTTTATTCTTCAATTCTTGTAAATTAACTGGAATAGCGGGATTAAATACGCCCAATAAGCCATCTACCTGACTTTGTGGAATTTCCCAGATGCGGAAAAATCCTAAAATATGGTCGATGCGATAAGCGTCAAAATACCGAGCGAGTTGTTGCATTCTACTTCTCCACCATTGGTAACCATCTTTGGCCATTTCTTCCCAATTATAAGTGGGGAATCCCCAGTTTTGCCCGTCGGCAGAAAATGGATCAGGAGGTGCACCTGCTTGACCATCCATATTGTATAAACGTGGCGCAACCCAGGCATCAACACTATGCCGGTAGATACCAATTGGTAAATCTCCTTTTAAAACCAAACCTTTAGCCCTTGCATAATCTGCTGCTGCTCTCAGTTGCAAGTCTAGGTGGTATTGCAAGTAATAATAAAATGCGACATCGGCATAAGTATCTGCTTTAGGACTTGCCAATTTTTTTAAGATACTTTTACTATAAACTGCATGAGCGCCCCATTTACTAAAATCTACCGTTTTATTCTGATCTCTTAAGTAAGAAAATACCGCATAAGGCTCTAGCCAATCTTTATTCTCCTTAAAGTATTGTTTGAATTTTCTATCTTTCAAAAAAGACTCCCAGTTGGCATCATAAGCCATCCGGGCATACCTCATCTTAGTCGCCATAACCTTTTCATAATCTACCTCAACGAGTGCATTCAAAGCTTGCTTTTTTGCCGTTAAGGCTGGAGGTATGGCTGCAAAAAGTGGATCAAGATGTAGAAAGATAGGATGCAAAGCAAAAACAGATATAGCAGCATATGGATAAGAATCTGTCCATGTTTTGGTAGCGATGGTATCATTTACTGGTAGAATTTGGACCATCTTTAGGCCGGTTAACGCCGCCCAATCTACTACTTTTTTTAGATCATTAAATTCCCCTACG
>CAXIDD010000116.1:0-10985 GCA_964021975.1 uncultured Saprospirales bacterium
TATGCTTCCAAGCATCGTTTGTTGGTCAACCGTGATCAATTGCTTGTGGAACCCATTCCTCTTAATGAAAATCTCGTTTTTCAATTGGAAACGTACCCTCAAACCATCACTTTACCCGAAGGCGATTTAATCATCGAAAAGATCAAGGTACCACCAATTTTTCAAAACAATCCTTACATTGCTTATTTAGCAATAGCACCATTGGCATTTCCTTTAATCATAAGAAGATGGCAAGCTGGGGATCAATTTTGCCCCTTAGGTATGCAAGGTCAACATAAAAAAGTACAGGACCTACTTTCTGATCTAAAAATCAATCGTTTTGAAAAAGACCGTATTTGGATTGTTGAAAATGGTAATAAAGAAATTTGTTGGGTAATGGGCATGCGATTGGATGACCGATATAAAGTATATCCATCGGATGAATATTGTTTACAATTGAGTTTTCAAAAGCGAAACCTATCTAGCTAATAAACCAGTACATCACAAAGCCTCTAAGAAGCTAATTGAATCTACCTGCAGTAGACAGGTTTGGCTATTGGAAAAATAATAGGAAACCTTATTTTCAACTCCTAATGCATTCGATCACCTCTAAGTTCCAGTTCATCCATCACCTTAGCTTCATAGATTAGGAATTCTTGCCAGCGAGCATCGGCAGTTTCCTTACCGAAATACTTTCTAGCTAGCTCGATAAATAGGACATAATGGCCCGCTTCGGAGACCATAAATTTGTGGTAAAAATCTTTCAGGTGGTCATCGCTAATGTGCATAGAAAGCAGGCGAAATCGTTCGCAACTACGAGCTTCAATCAGCGCACAGGTAAGTAGACGATCTAACAACTTTTCTTCTTTTGAAATGCCTTTACGATTAAAATCCAAAAGTTTGTTGACGTATTGATCTTTACGTTGTTTACCCAAGGGGAGGTCACGTTTATCCATTTCGTGTAAAACCGCTCGAAAATGCCCCCACTCTTCCGTCACAATAGGAGCTAAATCACGTACTAGTTTTTCTCGTTCTGGGTATTGCTGGATTAAAGAGATACAAGCGGTAGCTGCCTTCTGCTCACAATAAGCATGATCAGTCAAAATCTCTTGGAGGTCCTTTTCTGCTAGATTTACCCAACGTGGATCCGTGGGTAATTTCAAATGTAGCATTTTCACCGCTTGTAACTCTTGTTACTTTTTCGTCTTTGTATTCATTTCCTGCCTTTTGATTCGACAAAAATAATAATATTTTTCGCTAAAGGCCAGCAAATCCAAAAAGCAATATATCTATCCAAAGTATGGTTTACGCAATTGGTAAATATTCAATAATACTCATGTAAATTGGCATCCCAATCGTAATATTTAAAGGGAAGGTTACTGCTAGTGCCATAGGGATATAAAGCCCGGGATTTGCATCTGGAGCTGCTAATTTCATTGCTGCGGGCACCGCAATGTAGGAAGCACTTGCGGCCAAGATGGCAAACAAAAATTGATCTCCATGACTAGCTGAAACAAAACGGCTTAGATAAGCTACTAGCATGCCATTAAATAATGGAATAATCGTGGCAAAAGCCAAGGGGAAGAAGCCATTTTTCCAAAATGCAGACAGTTTACGTCCACTAACAATACCCATATCTAATAAGAATATCGCCAGGAATCCTTTAAATATATCCGTTGTAAATGGAGCTATCCCTTGGGCTTGTTTCTCACTTGCTAGCAAGCCCACCAAAAGACTACCCATAATCAAAAAGACACTACCATTAGTAAAGCTGTGTTTAATGACCTTAGTCATAGATATTTTTTCCGTCTTATTTTTGTTGTATAAAGACATCAAAAGTACACCAACAATAATCGCCGGAGCTTCCATTAAAGCCATAACCGCTACCATGTGGCCACCGTAAGCAATTTGTTGCATTTCTAAAAAAGAGACCGCGGTCACAAAAGTAACGGCACTTACCGAACCGTATGCCGCTGCGATTGCTCCTGCATTTGCGGTACCTAACTTTCGTTTTAGAATGAAGAAGGTATAAAGAGGAACCAAGCCTGCTAGCAACATGCCAAAGCCTAAAAGGCTAAACAGTTCGATACCTAAGGAGCTGTGTGCCAATTCCTGGCCACCCTTAAACCCAATTGAGAATAGTAAATAGAGAGAAATAAATTTAGAGGAATTTTCTGGAATTGTTAAGTCACTTTTAAATTGTACAGCTAAAACTCCCAGCAAAAACATTAACAAAGCCGGGTTTGTCAAATTATCAAAAAGTAATTCTGAATTCATTACTTGTGGTTTAAAAAAATGGAAGAGCTAGGCCTTAACCTGGTCTCTTCCATCTTTTATATTTTCAAGATTTTTTAATCAAATTGAAGTTGCCGTTTTAATGAACGCACAGGAAAAATCAAACCACCCAAAAAGGTAAGTTTACTTCTGTAACATCATTAGGCAGGAGATAATGCTCTAATGTTTAAAGAGATGGTACAATCCAACTCTACTTCATTATTTCCGTTTTGGTAGGCTTTCAATACTTGCACTAATCTAGCTTTTTCTTCTACTAGTGCTTTTTTACGTACTTTCATGTGAGTAGTATCAGCGCCATAGCAATCACCACAAGCAAAAATCTGGTGATCGATGAAAGAAAGCTTGCTGTTAATTAAAGCTAATAACATTTCTTTTGCTTGCTGTACATCGTAAGTACTGTCGATTAATTTAATTTGATGATTTTGCATAACGATTATTGTTTTGAAAGTAATTTTTAATTCATCACAAAGATGAGTATATTTATCCATAAGTTTTATTTATTTTAATTATATAATCCATAACTATTCATTATGCATTATACTTTACACCAACTTCAGATATTCCTTAAAGTCGTTGAAAGACAAAGCATTACGAAGGCTGCAGAAGACTTGCACTTAACCCAACCTGCAGTTTCAATTCAACTAAAAAAACTACAAGGTCAAATTGATATTCCCCTAATTGAGGTCATTGGAAGGCAAGTTTTCATCACAGATTTTGGAAAGGAGATGGCCAAAGCCAGCCGAAGAATCATGCAAGAGGTAGAAAATATTAGCCACCAAACCCTTGCTTACAAAGGTTATTTGGCCGGAGGTTTAAGTATATCTATTGTCTCTACTGCTAAATACGTGATGCCTTTTTTCTTAACTGAATTCGTAAAAAAGCATCCTGGTGTTGATTTGACGATGGATGTTACGAATAAAGGAAAAGTATTAGAAAGTTTAGAGAAAAATGAAGTTGACTTTTCCTTGGTATCTGTTTTACCGGAGCATATTCAAGTTAATAGAGTGGAATTGATGCAAAACAAACTTTACCTCACGCGTAAATACAGCGAAGAGAAACAATCCAGTATGCAAGTTCGCTCCTTAGAAAAAGTTCCGCTGATCTATCGTGAAAAAGGATCCGCCACTAGACAAGCCATGGAGCGATACATCCGCAGTCATCAACTTCCCGTTAAAAAATCCATTGCGCTCACCTCCAATGAGGCGGTCAAACAAGCTGTTATTGCGGGGCTAGGTTATTCGGTCATGCCACTTATCGGCATAAAGACTGAATTATCCAGTAAAGATATCGAGATTGTAAAAATCAAAGGATTGCCCATCACCACCCATTGGAATTTGATTTGGTTGAAGGATAAAAAACTTTCTCCAATTGCCAGTGCTTATCTTGACTTTATCAAAGAGCGCAAGGATGCTATAATAAAAGAACATTTTAGCTGGTATGAAAAGTATTAATTGTAATACATACGAATTACCAACCTAAGCATTTAGATTGGTCCATGAAGAAGTCCAGTTCAAAAACTTCGTATTCTTCGTAGCCACTGCTCCAGTATACTCGTACTCGGTCCAGCTCGTTTTTCTTGAGGTAAACAATTTGATTAGGATTAATAGGATATTGAACACTGTAATTGAGTACTTCCGTTTGCATATCGTATTGCCCTTTGGCTAATACACCGGCTTGCAAGTTGATGAAGTCACCATTTAAAAATAAGATAGTCAGTATACTGCCCTTTTCAATGAAACCATAAGCTTCCCTGGCATTTGGATAGGCAAAAGTAAAATCGAGGTTCAGAATTCTAAACCCACCATCAATAGAAGATAAATAGGCCTTACATTCCAGGTATTCTTTCCCTTTTAAGTGTAAGCGCAAACGCTCATCTGTATGGGCAAAAAGTTTTTTAGCGGGCATCGCTGTTACCCGACGACGAATATTTTCATCATATCCATCAAAGGCTGTTTGACAAGAAGCTTTTGGAGGGTTAATGAATAAGTTGTTTTTATTTTCTATGCTAGCGTACCGAAACTCTTCAGGGAGTAAAAACTGTGGTGTAAATAATTCAGCACCATAATTATTAGTATTCAATTCTATTTTAGCAGCGCGGTCTTTTTGCTTTTGGACAAAAGCTTCCATCAGGTTTCCCTTTTGAGTCATTTCGCTGGTATTCCGCAATTCGTTTTTTGCGAGCATGGCTTCTTTGCGAGCAGATTGCTCCGTTTTCATGGCAGCATCTAGGCGAATTTGAGCCAATTTAACTCTTTCAGAATTAAGGCCATCCTGCTTTTTTATGGCCTCATATTCTGAACTTATTCTTTGCCGTTGACGGACTGCCTCCGCAATTCTTTGCTGAGCAAGTTCATTGGCTTCCTGTGCAATTTGTGATTTTCGATAGACTAATTTTCGTACGACATCCTCTGTAAGGTTAGTGGGCGTTTCCAATTTGCCAATTGTATCGTTAAGGACGGGAAAGGTTCCTGCTGGTCTAATAGTTGTTTCACTAAAATAACGCCAGCTACCATCAGGATAAACGACTAGTTTTTCTCCATTTTCATTTTCTCGTATCTCTTGGGCATTTGTTGATAGTGGCATCAACAGACAACTTACCAAGATTAGGAAAATCGGTTTCAATAGGTTCATTTGTTTCAATTTGGGATTAATACTACTCTTTACTTAGATCACTACTTAAAATAAAAATAGGAAATTATAAGTAAATATACCGCTTTTATACTAAACAAGTCTTTTACAAGCTGTTGTATATATCAATAGATTCTCTAAGATCTAATTAATTTCATTGTTAAACGAAACTGATTACTTACTTTCGTAGGGCTTAAAGAACCAATTCATGTACGGGAAACAAAAAATAGGAATGCTGATCATAATTGGACTAAGCTTTTGGGCTTGCCAGGATACGTCTGTAAAAAATGCTATTGATTATCCCTTCCCCGTGGCTCTCCAGCTGAAAAAAGATACCAATACAATTGATACTACTTATCGACCGCATTTAAGTTTACCATTCCAATGGATGGACGATTGGTCAAGAGACTCCTTAGGATTTTGGGCCGATACGCATACTGAGAGAAGTAAACAAGTTTTACAGGCGCAAGAAGGTTTTATTTCTTTGTATTCAAGCCTACAGATAATTGGTTTCCCAAAAGAAATAAACAATACCTACTTTGCTCTCGCAGAATTTAATGGTCAAAGAGGTATTTACCAAGGCTCCGATTTATCCACTTTAAGCACTTATCAGCCTTTTTTGTTAGATAGTACTTTAAATCTAACAGGCTACCAAATCTATGACTTTGAGCCTTTAGATAGTACGATGCAAGGTATGGCACTTTTACTTTATCAAACCCAAAAGCATCAATACAAAACTGCTTTTTATAACTTTCCTGAAGATAGTCTTCTGCTTTGGGCAAATTTAAATGTCACTACGGACTGGCAGGTAAAGAACTCAAACATTTGGGTGCGTAGTCCTGATGATGATTTAATTTATCAAGTACAGCCAGATCAAACCTATACCAACACTTATGCTTTAGATTCTTTTAGACAGGCACCCGTCCAGATATTAGGTGTAATAGACAGTAGTCAGTTAGTAGTTAAGGTATTGGAAGGTGTGTCAACAACTAGTTACTACCAACTATCTACCCAAAGGCCACCTGAAAAGATATTTACGTTTAAGAGAGGTCAAAACAAATGGCTGGGCTATCAGGATGAAAAACATTATTTCCAGGCCGATTTTAAAAATGGCCACCCTCAAATATTTAGTTACCGTAGCACCCCAAGAAGGGAAATCCTTCAGACCATTACAAAGGTGGATAGCACTTGGATAAGCTATGCTAAACTACAAGATTCAATTATACTTAGCTTAAATAATAAGGGAAAACACACAGCTCTTCGCGCTTATTCTTTGCAGGGTCAATTGCTTTATGACTATGAATTACCCCCAGCTTTAATGAGTATCGATCTTGAATACTACGCGGAAGGTGACCACACTTTGGTGCGACAATTGAGTCCAGAAGATGGCTTGAGATGGCTCAATATAGATCCAAAACTTCCTGTTCAAGTAGAACCAGTATATAGAAGTTTGGTTCCCCGTACTCAAATTCCGATCCAATCAGATTGGATTAGGATTCCAAGTTATGACGGCACCTACATTCCTCTGGTTATTTATAATAGACAAAGTAAACTTCCATTAAAGAAAAAACCTTCCTTAATCATTCCGGTTTCTTCTGATTTTGAAACCTTTAGAAGGCAGCTGGTTGATTTATCTGTTGTCAACCGAGGTCTGCAATCTGAAATGCTTGTCATCTTTGTGTTTCCTCGTGGCAATCAAAAGATCGGTCAACAATGGTTCTTGAATGGATCAGGCCCCCACCTTCAATTAGCTTATGATGATTTACAAGCTTGTTTGAGTTATTTAAATGAGCAGCAAATTGGAGCATCCGACCAAAGAACAGTTTGGGGCATCCAAGAAGGGGCGCTCTCGGCTGCTGCACTCTACATGCAAAGGCCAGAATTAGCTTCCAGAGTAATTCTTCAAGATGGTATTTATGATTTGAGAAAATTAAAAATCCAACAAAATTACAGCGCTTGGTCTTGGATAAACACCCCAGATTCCTTGACAGCCAGGTTATCTATTAAGTATTCTCCACAATTTTATCCAATTAGATCAGCTTTATATCCAAATTGCCTGGTACAAACCAGCAATCAAAGTATATTTGCGAATCATTCGCAAACCTTTAAGTGGGTAGCAAAAATACAGAACTTACCCGGAAGTCCCTCTGTATGGTTCCATTTTGAAACCATAAACTCAGTGGGCCAAGCTTCTGGGAGTCCACAATGGGAGCAGATGGTATGGAATTTTATGCACAAATGATATGTTAGCAGATAGCAGTTGGTTATTTCTAGTAAAAATTGGTTTCCTTCCAGTACGGATCTGGGATATTTTAGATATCCTGATCGTAGGATACCTGATGTACCAGATTTATCGATTACTTAAAGGGAATATTGCATTTAATATTCTTATAGGAGTAGTCATGTTATTTTTTACCTGGGAGCTGGTCAAACAATTGGAAATGGTTGTCCTGGAAACGGCATTAGAACGCTTTGCCAGTGTAGGGGTCATCATTATCGCTATTATCTTCCAGCAGGAGATTCGGAGGTTCCTTCTTTTATTAGGCAACACTACTTTAAAACAAAGAGGAAACTTCCTGGGGCGGCTATTAGATCGAAACATTCAAAAAGATGGAAACCAGGGTATCCAAACGGCCTTGTTACAAGCCGTTCAACGGATGAGTAAAAAAAAGATTGGAGCCTTAATTGTTTTTACAAAAGATATTGAGTTGAACGCAATCATTGATACAGGTGTTACCTTGGATGCATTAATCAGCCAAAACTTGATAGAAAGTATTTTTGCTAAAACCAGTCCCTTGCATGATGGGGCCATGCTGATCCATAAAAACAGAATTGTAGCCGCCAGTTGTATTTTACCCGTTTCTGAAAATATGGACCTTCCTACTAGTGCTGGCTTGCGCCACCGGGCAGGGTTGGGACTAACCGAACGTTTTGAAGTATCCGCTTTAATCGTTTCCGAAGAAAATGGTTATATAAGTTTCGCTAAAGATGGCTTATTAAGGCGTAAACTAACGGAAGAAGAAACCGCTCAAATCATTAAAGCCGAATTGGTATAAGGGGCAATTTTTGGACTATGAACTATGTTATTCGCAACAATTACGAACTTAAAACAGGTGAAAAAACGGCTATTAGTCAGCTTTTGGTAGATTGCTTTGCCCAATATCCAAACCAGCGCATCCATCTCAAGCAATGTCCCTCTTTTCGTTTGTTAGTTTACGATGACCAAAACTTAATAGCACACTTAGCGGTCGATTATAGATACATGAATAATTCCGGCCAATTGATCTCCATTTTTGGCCTTTCAGATGTCTGTGTCCTACCTGCCTACAGGTCTCAGAAGATTGCTACCAAAATGATTGAAAAAATTTCTAAAATAGCTCAAGATCAAGCTATAGATTTTCTTATCTTGATCGCTTGGGATATGGACATATATCTTTCTATGGGCTTCCAACAGGTAACTAATACATGTCGCTGGTTGATAATCCATCAGGATCAATCCTTAGGTTTGGCACAGCGTCAAATCCCGGACGGATTAATGGTTAAATCATTAAGTAATCAGCTTTGGGGTGAAAAATTAGTCGATTTTATGGGACCTATTTTTTAAAAAAAAATTTACAACTGCAAATAAAACCATGATCTAAAATGCAAAAAACACAAGCTTATATTAAAGCAAATCAGGATAGATTCCTGGAAGAACTGCTTGATCTTTTACGTATTCCCTCTGTTAGTGCTGACCCTGCCTTTAAAGAGGATGTTCAAAAAGCCGCTCATTTTGTTGCAGATAAAATGAAAGCAGCAGGTGCAGATGCCGTAGAGGTTATCCCGACACCTGGTCATCCTATTGTGTATGGAGAGAAAATTCTTGATCCTAATCTGCCAACCGTGCTGGTTTATGGTCATTATGATGTACAACCTGCGGATCCTATTGATTTATGGCACAGTGGTCCTTTTGAGCCTGTTATTAAAAAAACAGATTTACACCCTCAGGGAGCTATTTATGCCAGAGGTTCCGCAGATGATAAAGGGCAATTCTATATGCACCTTAAAGCTTTTGAGGCCATGCAAGCCAGTGGAGAAGTCCCCTGTAATGTTAAGTTCATGATCGAAGGCGAGGAAGAAGTCGGATCCGATAATCTAGGTGATTTTCTAGCGGCAAATACCGAAAAGTTGGCCTGCGATGTTATATTAATTTCAGACACCTCTATGATTGCCAACGACACGCCTTCCATTAATACTGGATTGCGTGGACTCAGCTACGTAGAAGTAGAAGTAACTGGTCCAAATCGAGATTTACACTCAGGTGTATATGGTGGTGGCGTAGCCAATCCCATAAACATTCTGTGTAAAATGATTGCAGACCTACAAGATGAAAACAATCATATTGTTATCCCTGGTTTTTATGATGATGTGGTAGTAGTGAGTGATGAAGAGCGAAGCGCTATGAATGAAGCTCCCTTTAGCTTAGAAAAATACAAATCAGACCTGGAAATCGGAGCAGTTCATGGAGAAGCTGGCTACACAACTTTAGAGCGTACTACGATTCGTCCAACGCTGGATGTAAACGGTATTTGGGGTGGTTATACTGGAGAAGGTTCCAAAACAGTATTGCCTTCAAAAGCCTATGCAAAAATCAGTATGCGTTTGGTTCCTAACCAGAGTGAAAAGAAAATAACGGAGTTATTTAGTGCCCACTTCCAAGCTATCGCGCCACCTTCTGTCCAAGTAAAAGTGAATTACCATCACGGTGGTCAACCTGCGGTTACACCTACAGATACCGCAGAATATCAAGCAGCAGCTTTAGCAATGGAGCAGACCTTTGGTAAAAAGCCAATTCCGCAGCGCGGTGGTGGAAGTATCCCCATAGTAGCACTTTTCGAACAGGTTTTGAATGTAAAAACGGTCCTTATGGGTTTTGGTCTGGATTCAGATTCCATCCACTCTCCTAATGAACATTATGGCGTTTTTAACTACTTCAAAGGTATTGAAACCATACCCTATTACTTTGCTAATTACACGGAATTAAAAAATAAATAAACCTCATTTAACTAGTATAATCAACAGTAATTCAATTAATTACATATAAACAAAAACAAAAATACACCTTATTATAGTACAAGAACTTTATAGTCTTCTGTCATTTTTTTATTTAATCAAACACCTTACTTTTACCATGTAAAACAAAGGAAACGATTATAAAAATATTGTGAGTACTGTTATAGGTTATTCTTAGAAAAATCCGGAGCTGAGCTCCGGATTTTTTATTTAAAAAATTAATCAGCATAATTATTTCATTTACAGCAGTTTAAACATATTTTATTCTCACTTATAATGATATTGTATAAGTAACGAATGTGCTTAACTGTCTTCGATCTCTCTTTTCTTTTTAATACCTTGTGTTATAAGAAAAAAGCATAATATGAAAAAGATTTACGACGACACACCAAAAAATTCTCTAAAAATTGTAGTAGTTGACATTATGTCTCCACGATAAATCCGATTTTTAGAGCGCTGGATTTTCCAGTAAAAGAGGGTAAAGTGATTCATTCACTTTGCCCTCTTTTAGTATGCGTTAACTTTCCAATTAAGCCATCTATAAACTGCTCGATTATTTCTTTCCTTCTGGTCCTAGGCTACATCTCTGCCGCATTATTTACTATTCAAAAGCACTTGTTTAGGCAAAAAAAAATCTCCCATCATATGTATTTTTATTTACATGTGTATTTTTAATAAATCATAAATGACTTATTATCAGTATTTTAAATATATAATTTTAATCTAAAATAACTATTTAGTCTAGTAGCAAGCCTGTATTTCTGTCTCCTAGTATCCGCGCTTACCCTCTTACTTTTGATCCAGACAAAGTTAGATAACCTAAAAAAATTAAGCGCATGAAAAATCTAAAGAACAACAGAAAAGGACCTATTACTGTAGACATTTTAGCACCAGCAAATAATAGCTTCAGTATCTAGAATTGCTTAGACAATGATCCATTCTAAAAATTTAGCCAGAGCTATTCCTAGATAATTTCCAATCGCGTAGCCAAATAATCCAAGTGCTATACCGGCAAAAACCAACTGGCGGTT
>CAXIDD010000117.1:0-10958 GCA_964021975.1 uncultured Saprospirales bacterium
ACCAAAACGAGTATTATCCTTTAAGGCCTTGTTTAAATTGTAGGCATCTCGATCAATAATACTAGGTTTAAGATCATAAACGGACAAGCACATGCGGCAGCCAATGTCCATACCCACGCCATATGGAATGACGGAGTTGCGCGTTGCTAGCACACCACCAATAGGTAAACCATATCCGTGGTGAGCGTCTGGCATTAAGGCTCCAGCCTCTGCAACAGGAAGTCGCATGGCTATATTCATCTGGTCTTTTGCGCCTTCTTCAATTTGATTTTGGCCATAGGTTTGATAATCCTTAGCTGCGGGGTTAAGTGAAATTTGTTTTTTATCTTCCTCCTCATTAGGCACTAATTTCAGGGCCACTTTCTGCCATACCGTATCCTGAAGATAGGCTTCTGGTTCAGCGGCCAGATTAGCGAGTACCTCTTGTACCGTTTCTTTAGATTCAAACTTAAGGTGTTTCTTTACAACTTCCAGCGCTAAACCTACTGCTGGTCCTTGTTCGAAACCAAGTTTTAATAAATCTTTTCCTCGTAATTTAAACTTTGCCATGATTCTTTAGAAATACAGAAGCTCCAAATAAAAGCTTCTTTGTTAACGAAGCTTTATTTGGAGCTTCAAAGCACCCAAAGAACCCAAAATGTGGATCAAATAGTTCCAGGTACTACAATTTATTTTCTTGCAGCCTGTACTCTGCGGACAAACATGTTTGATCTACTAGCCGTTTCAACCAGGATCTCGTAGGTCTCTCCACCGGGCATTTTAGTCACCAATTCGCTTTTTTTCATTTTGGCAGCAGCGTCCATAAATTGAGGGTTATTGGAATAAATTTCAAGGACACCTTGTTTATAGCCAAAGTAATAGAATATTTGAGAAGGAAACTTGAAGTAATAATAGAAGCGATCTCCACCGACGGATGGCATTTTATATTCTACGTAAGCTTCAATTTTTTTGTTAACTGGCTTTCCGTTAACGCTAATTAAACCTACATTAGGAGAAGTGGAGACAAAGGATTGATAATCCATATCCCACTTCATTTGTAGGTCAGTAACTAAGAAAGTATAATCGTTGATTCTACTAGGTAAATCTACTTTTCCTAAAGCCATTCCGTTAAAAGCTTCATTGAGTTCTTTACCAGCAGGGAAAAGCATAGACAACTGCTTTTTGTACTTATCCTGATCGGCTAAGTAGGGAATTGCGGTCATGCTTAAGTTATTGGCTTCTGCTTCAGCAAGAACGTAACGGAACAAACGCTCAGGAAGCTCAAATTTTACTCCTGTCATGACTTCCACTTCTAGTGGTGGCGGCGGAGTTTGGGCCTTTAAGCTGTCTGGTACATCCACAAATGAGGTGGTCGCTATACCCACCGCATTTAGGCTGGTGAACTCCAATCTGTCTGCTATTCCTAATTTCCCTTCACCATTTAATTTTCCGGTTTTGTTGTCAAAAATTAATTGGTTGCCTTGAACGGCATCGCCAATTACTTTAGCGGAGTCTCCAAAGATAAATGCATCTTTTTTCTTATCATATTTAAAAACTCCGGTAACGTCAAGAATCTTCCGGTCTTGCAAAGTATAAGGAGGAGACATAACCCTAGGATAAATAAATGGTACATCCCTGCCGAGATAGAAACCAGTAAAAACTTGAAAGCCTTGGTCATCCCGTGGGTATTCATAGGGGATAACTAAATCATTTTTATCCGCCGCACAATTGATGCTAAACCAGCTTTTTTCAGGAAGTTTTTCAGCCTGGAGTTTTGCAAAGCCCTGGAATTGTAGATCAATATTTTCAGAAGATAAACCAATGTCTCCGTAATAGGCTGTTTTTTCATCAATCAAGAAGCTATCTTGAATTTCGACTGTACCTGAAGCTCTCGTAGCGGTAGGACGCAAGCTTATTTTACCTTTACCAACTCGATCTCCTATGATATCCGAAAATTCAATTTGTTGTTGTTTTTCAGCAATATCGTATTGGTAAAGCCCTTTTGCTTTATAAGATTTTCTGCCTAAAATATTAACCTCCGCGTTGGTTATTTTATGTCTTTTGCTGATGGAGTCTACTACAATGGTTGCATTCTGGAAAGTGGCCATTTTCCCACCTGGATTGACAATGATCTGATTACTGTCAGGATAAATAATGGCATCTGCACTATTGATAAAAGGGACTTCGCTTACAACCAAGTCATTGGTTTTTAGATCAATACGAGCATTCCTTCCTTTAAATATCAAAGAGTCTTGTCCTCTGACCGTAGAAATAAAATCTCCCAATCCTTTATTTGCTCTTTCCAAAGCAAGATCCTCATTTTCTAAATCCCATTTAAAGGCATTCATTGAGCTGATGTATTTATTATGGGTCAGTGCTACGTAAGAGGTGTCATTTCCCTGGAATTGCCCCATTTTTTCGTCAAAGTCAATGGTTCCATTGAGATTATCTGTGCGCAAAGCAATGGCATCCGAAACTTCCATAGATTTAATTGCAACACTCATCGTATCTGAACTTACAGAGTTGGCCCCAAATGAAAAGATATCCGAGCTGACTTGTGCTTTGGCCCAACTCAAATCACCCTGTCCCTTGACACCACTGGGGGTAAGGGTCAGGAGTCCTTTAAAGCTGTATTCATCACCTTGGAAGATTTGAAAGTTATCGGATTCGATGTAGAGACTATCTTTATAAGGCAACCAGTTTATTTTTACGGCATCAGCATGTACTAGTGGCGTTTCTACTTCATCACCTCTTGATTCTGGGACATCAAAAGATTCTGCTGAACCGGTAGTGTTTTTAGGACGAAAAATAAAATCTTCAGATTGGATAGAGGAACCTAAATAGTCTAGTATCCCTTTTCCTTGAAGCCCTTTATTACTCAGATCAATAGCACCAGTGTAGCGTCCCATGTTACCATAAATAGGAAATCCTTCGCTGGGTGTTTCATGTTCAAAACCTAAGGAAAAATCTTCTCTTACAATAGCTGTTTGCTCAAAATCAGGGAAGATGCCTGCAGAAATTAAACTTCCATCGAAGGCAAGGTCTTCTTTCATATAGTTGCCAAGAGATTTGAGCTCAAACGGTTCTAGCTTAAAGTAAAAGGAATCTCTCAGATAGGAAGTATCCGCAACCCGGAGGCTGTCATCGTAATAAATATAGGATGGCGTCTCTGTCTTAAATATGGAAAAATCAGGAATAGAATCTTTTCCACTTTTGTTATCCGTCTTATCGATATAAAGCGTACCGCTGGTATTTTCAATGTCTGAGCTTAGCGCATAAGCAGGTGTATTGGGAAAGGCAACAGGATCTTTTGCTGGTGGGAAAAACCGGAAACGATCAACAGAATCCATTTTTACCTGAAAACTATTATAGTCAAAATGAAAATCTTTTCCATAAAAATCAGTGAAGCCAGCAAAAAGAGTTCCTGCAAATTCCAAATTCATTCCTGGATATAAAATGACGGTGTTACTATCGGGCAATAAGCCAACCCTACGAAAAGGACTGAGCTCTAATTGTTTTACGCCGCGGATGGCAATGGCATTTTCGCCAATTGTTAAATATGCATTTACATCTAAAGTATCGGATACAATGGAGATGAGGTCATAATCTCGTTGACCAAAATTTGATTCGGCATAATGTTTTACCTTTTCTTTTATTTCGACCATTCCAGTGGTGGCATTGTAATCGACGAAGCCCTTTTTAGATAAATTATACAAGAAAGCGGCAAGGTTTTCTTCAGAGATTTGACCGCCATAAGCAGCGCCAATTGATTTGGCTGGAATAAATCTTGGTTCTCCTTTTTGTCTGTATACCCTCATCAATACTACCAATGGGTTTACGGAGGAAAGCCCTTGTAATTTATCGTACTCTATCTGACTGAAATAATTTAGGGATTCAAAACTAACGGGCTGTTTTTTTAAGATCCGTGCGGATTTTTTACCCAATAGAATACTGTCGCTATTAAGATTAGCTAGGATATACTCAGCATGAATATTAACGTTATGCGAGGAGCTGAAAAAAGGATTTCTATCACTACCTGAATCGCCTCGGTTTAGTTCTAGGTCTCCGGTATTGATATCTACTCTCAGATTGACAGAAGGGTGCGCAATTGAATCATTTTTATAATAAAAAACCGCACTAACATCTTGCGCACTTAATTCAGTACCTTTTTTTATAGAAAATCGATCAGAACGGGCACTAAAAACCATTTCGCTTCTCTGATTGAGTAGGCGAATCATTGCTTTTGTATCACCAGCGGAGGTTCCATAAACAGTTCCTCCATATAGACTAAACCCTCCTGTATACTCCACGCCTTTTCCGAAGTTATCGACTTTAAGATTACCTTCGGAAGACTCAAAACGTGGATAAGAAGGAATACTGCCTGCTGTTTGACTGGTTATTTTATCTGTAAAATATCCACTAACTGGTTTACTACCAAAAAAACCTTCGGAATGAAATTCGACCGTATCTATTTCGTAAAAACTCTTTTTTAAATCTAATTGATAATCATCAAAACGAACATAGATTTCTCCTTCTAATCCAGTGCTATCCCAATCGACCCTCCCTTGCTTTCCTGACCAAGTTTCTTCCAGGGGATTTAGGCTACCCGCCGTCTCACTGATGCGCATAGTATCCAATTTCCGATAAGCAATCAGATCGGTATTTTCCCATTGAAGAAATGGCACTTTGTTGATGTATTGAAAACTAAAATCATTTGAAGTACATGCCCAAGATGTACCACCTTGGGAATAGCGCACCGTATTGGTTTCAAAAAACTCCGTGGTGAAATCAATAAAGAGTTTAAATTCTCGATTAGAACGTTCAGGGTCCGCTAGGAATCCAGCAACAATTTTATTCCAGCTATTGAAATGTTTACTTTCTGTGTCATTTTTCTTAAGTAATAAAAGAGCAGAAAGATAAGAGCGAAAGTAAGGTGAACTACTCATGCGTTTAGCCTTCATCGTATTGGCAATATCGATGACTACTTTTTGTTCCTCTTCAGTGAATCCGCCCCCAGTAAAGGTAACTTTAAACTCTTCAAATTCTTTTTTGACTTCTTTGATGCCCGAAGCAAGCATGAAAGTTTCAAAAGGGGCAATGAATTGATTCGGATTTTCCGGGAATGAATCAATACGCTGGGCATTCAAGAAATTCGTTACGAATAGTAAGCTGAATAAAAACAAGTAATGTCTCATCATGCTGGTCAATAATAGGGATCAACGGATCATTACACTGTTTATAAAATAATCGTTGATCAATGGCTAACAATTTTTGATAGCCATCTTATTTTTGCATCAAGACAGCTACCCAATCTCCTTTACTAAGATGCTTTATATATGTAAAACCCTCTTTCTCGGCGGCTAGTTTAACTTTCTCAAAGTCAATTTTTAAAATACCGGATAGTAGGATTAATCCATCCTTAGTAAGTTTTGTATTTAACGAAGCGAGCGAGCTTAAAATTACATTACGATTAATGTTAGCTAGAATTATTTGGAAGCCTGTACCAAGAACATCTTGAAGTGTACCGTGAATGGTATGGATGTTTTGGGTCTCATTTTTTTGAGCATTTACTAATGTGTTTTCATAAGCAGGTTTTTCAATGTCTACCGCTTCGATGAATTTAGCTCCCATTTTATCTGCTAAGATGGCGAGGATTCCGGTTCCGCAGCCATAATCAAAAACTCGTTTTTGTTTAAAATCAATAGCCTCCATCAATTGCATCATCATAAAAGTGGTCTCATGGTGCCCAGTTCCAAAAGCCATTTCGGGATCAATGAGAATTTCATGTTTTACCTGCTTAAATGGAGGATGAAAACTAGCACGCACCCCGCAAAAGCCTGGAACTTCTATGGGCTGAAAATTAGATTCCCAGACTGCATTCCAATTCGTGTAGGGCAAGAATTTAATTTCATAGGGTGTTTCCTGAATCAAATCAATTTTATCCAATTCAGACTTTAAGTCATCAGACCAATCTTCTGCCTTTATATAAGCCTGTAAAATTGCTTCTTCTTCTACGAAACTATAAAATGGGAAGTCACTCAAAAAAGCGATTAAAAGTTCTGCCTGAGTAGGGGAGCGAGCCGTAAAAGAAAGACAATAATTATCCATTAGTGCATTGGTCTTTTGTAAATTTGACAGTAGAAGGAGCGATACCAAAATTTGAGGAAAGCTGAAAATCAGGGCTGACTCTTTTGATACCCATTTTAATGATCGCTAGATGATGAACCGCATGGTCATATATAAATGCCAATTCTCTGCCAATGGTTGACGCATAGAAAATTCTTTCGGTTTGGTAATCCTCAGAAAAGTCACTCAATACGTTTATAGGCGCCTCTAAACTTAAATCATTCAATTCATGCAATGCATTTGAAAAGTGATGCGCAGCTATTAGGGGAGCACATTCTATTTCGAGGTTGCGTGGCCGATCAGAATAGTCAATTTTGCCTAAGGGTAGCCCTTTTAGGAGACAATTATAAAAATCAAGAATGTGCCTAAAGTGTTTGCCAATCGATGAGCCTTCATAAATGTCTACTGCTTGTTGGTAGGCAGATTGATCCATTCTTTGCAGAATTTGTATCATTTGTCGAGTGAGTTGTTCAACTCCCTGTAATCCGTTCATTTATCGTTAGTTTGTTTATAGTTTCTAGGTCTTAACTTAATCTATTTGTAAACCTCTTTTCGTCTTGCTTTCAATGTGTTTAAGAGTAGCGATGCCACGGTTAATTGGCCAACACCTCCTGGAACCGGGGTAATATAAGCGGATTTGGGGGCAACTTTATCAAAGTCAACGTCGCCAACCAGACGATAACCTCTTTTTGCTGAAGCATCATCAATTCGATTAATTCCAACATCAATAATGATAGCACCTTCTTTAACCATGTCTTCGGTTACAAAGTTGGGCCGACCAATAGCTGCTACAATAATATCAGCTTTTAAGGTATGGCTTTTTAAATCTTTGGTTCGACTATGGCATAAGGTTACAGTAGCATTACCAGGATTATCCTTACGGGAAAGCAGAATACTCATTGGCGTACCTACAATATTGCTGCGTCCAATCACTACCACTTCTTTACCTGAGGTTTCAATTTTGTAACGCTTTAGCATTTCCACAATTCCATAAGGCGTTGCTGGCACATAACAAGGAAGGCCTTGCGCCATTCGTCCAAAATTAATCGGATGAAAACCATCTACATCCTTTGCAGGTTCAATGGCTAGAGTGACTTTATGCTCATCAATATGATCTGGTAGCGGCAACTGTACTATAAAACCATCTATTTCAGGGTCCCTATTGAGTTGATTAACCACTTCTAATAGGTCTGCTTCAGAGATGTCTGCCTCTTTTTTCACAAGAGTAGAGGCAAAACCTACTTTTTCACAAGATCTGACTTTATTGCGAACATAAGCTTGACTAGCTGGATTATCACCTACTAAAATAGCTGCTAAATGTGGAGGCCTTGCGCCATCTTTTGTTAAATCTTTTACTGCTTCCGCTAACTCATTTCTAATTTGCTGAGCAAGCATTCTACCGTCTAGTAGCTCCATATTTTGATTTTTATTTGGGAAGTTTTTAAATAACTTCTATACATCTTCAAAACAAAAATAAATAACTTCTTTATCTTGGTCCTCAGACATGTCTACTTATTTACAAATATTGTTTGTATTAAGATTTTGTTAATGTAAGTAAAAATAAATTAAGCTACTTTAGTGTTCTAGTAAGAAGCTAAATCCAGTTTACATCATAATGCTTTGTGAGCTATTGGAATGGTTTACTTTATCTGGCAATTTCAACCCAAAAACAGGCAATTGCGCTAAAAATATTATTTTGCGATGACCAACCGATTTTACATTGTGCTTGCGAGTCTGCTGAGCCTACTTTCCATACAAGCCACTAAACTCTGCGGACAAACCGTTGATAGTGTGTTTTCTTGTGGGACAATCTTCTTAGATAGTGGAGGAGCAGATGGTAATTATGGACCCAACCAGGATCAAATTACCGTTTTCTGTCCGGACAATAATTCCACAGGGATGCTCCAACTTTCCTTTTACACTTTAAATATAGGTCTGGGAGATCAGTTAGAAGTTTTTGATGGGCCAGATACCAATGCCAGACGTTTAGATTTATTAAACAATAGAGACTTAGAACCTCCTTATGTTTATCAGGCTTCTGCTTTGAATAGCAGCCGCTGTCTTACCGTGAGATTTAGAAGTGATGATCAAGTACAAGGACAAGGTTGGGAAGCAGCAAGCTCCTGCGTAGACTCTTGTCAAACTATTATTGCAGAGATAACCGGTACTATGCCCAATACTTCTGATGAATACATTGATATTTGTCCTGGAGAGAATGTCTTCTTTTTTGGAGATGCCCAATTTCCTGAAAACAATACCTTTTATGAGCATTCCAATGAAAACAGTACCTATAATTGGGATTTTGGAGATGGAACTTATGCTACTGGGCAAACGGTTAGTCATCAATTTCTGGATCCTGGTGGCTACTTAGTTCAATTGACAATAAGAGACCCCTTTGGTTGTGAAAATACAAATCGAGTATTCAGGAAAGTCCGGGTCTCTGGTAAACCTCAATTTAGTTTTGCTGTACCCGAATTTGGTCCAATTTGTATCGGAGATACAGTGATTTTGAATAGTAGTCTGGATGATCTAAATTCTAATAGACTCATCAATGTAGAGCCAGGGAGCAACTTTTTCTCAAATGTTCAATATCAGAATGTCAATCAGAGTATTCCTGATGGTTCTCCGGTTGCATTGGAGAGTGCCTTGTTACTTAGTCAATTTGGTGCAGGCCAAACCTTGCAAGATCCAAGTGACCTGGAGCGGATTAGTATAGATATTGAACATAGTCGTTTGCAAGATTTAGATATTATTATTGAATGTCCAAATGGGCAACAAGCGGCTTTACAGAATAGTGTTGGGTTTACACTAACGCCCACTTTTTTAGGATCCCCTATGATTGGAGATGAAGGCCGGGTACAACCTGGCCAGCCAGGTACTTATCTTTGGGAAGATAATATGGGCTTAGATACTTGGGATGAGGTAATCGCTAATACCTTTCCCATCACTTTACCTGCTGGAACTTATGAACCTCAAGAAAGCTTTGCCAACTTACAAGGTTGTCCTTTAAACGGAACTTGGAAATTGATTGTACGAGATACCTTCGTGACATCTAATGGTTATTTATTTAGCTGGAATATGGATTTCAGTGCTGACCTATATCCCGCACTGGAAAATTATTCGACACCAATAGTGCTACAAGAATTTATTTTTGATCCAACCATGGTATTGTATTTTTCAGATTCCGTTTTGGCTAGTCCTGAAGAACCAGGGTATAAATATTACCAATTGGAAGTGACAGATGTAAACTCTTGTAAATCTGATACGACTTTTCGAGTTGGTGTATTACCTGAAACCTCCCCACAATGTACCAATTGTGATAGTCGATTTGAGGAAATAAGAGATACGTTTATTTGCTTAGGTGATGAATTGCCACTTTCTATCCAGGGAGCCATCCCCAGCAGTTTATCTCTTACTTTTGAAAGTGACCCTAAATATCGCTTAGGTTTTGCCAACCATCCACCTGAGAATCCTTATGGAGCTCAAGTATTGGTACAAGATGTTGCACAGCAAACCTTAACCAACCCAATCGCTCAGATCGAATCTATCTGTTTAAATATCAACTCAGATTTTAATGAAGACTTAGCGATCTTTTTAAAAGCCCCTAATGGACAATTATTAGAATTGACAACCAATAATGGAGGTGGTTTCGATAATTATCAAAACACCTGTTTTGAACCGAGTGCCCCGAATCCAATTACGACGGGCTCCGCTCCTTTTAATGGCTCTTTTGCTCCAGAAGGAAGTTGGTCAGATTTGCGAGGCGCACCAATAAATGGGGTGTGGGAATTAGTAGTATCTGATGCCTTTGACCTTAAAAATTTTGGGGAAGTTATTGATTGGGAAATCACCTTTAGGTCCGATAATGAACTCAATATTGTATGGTCACCAGCAGCAGGACTTTCTTGTACAGATTGTGCTAATCCAGTAGCCAATCCTACTACTACGACAGATTACAATGTCCAGTTTGTAGATAGTTATGGATGTACCTTTAACGATAATTTTCGGATTACGGTTTTGGATACCTTTGCAGCGCCAGAGATCATTTGCGGGCCATTAAGCCCAGGAAATATGATTTTTAATTGGAATAGTATAGGCCCAAATTTAACCTATGACGCCATTGTAAATATCAATGGAGTAGATTCTATTTTACCAGATCCAATTGCAGATACTTTTTTAATCGTACCCGGTTTGGTTTTTGGTGACCGTGTAAGCTTACAACTTTCTGTAACACCACCAGATACACTTTATCCATGTTTTATAGGAACCGGCGAAAGTGCTTGTGTTTTTGAAGACTGTTTCACTTTTACACGGATTCAAAGCGTAGTGGACGTCAATTGTTTTGGAGATTCAACTGGATCGGTGACCTTAGAAGCACTTCGTGGTTTCCGACCTTTTACTTATTATTTAAACGGAGACTTTGTTGGCCAGCAAGATAGTGTGTTTAATGGTCTGGCTGCAGGGGATTATGAGGTGGTAACCGAAGATATGACGGGTTGTTCTGACACACTGTTCTTCAGTATCAATGAACCAGAACCAATTGTCGCTAATCTCAATCAACTAAGCACCATCGCATGTTTTGGAGACAGTACTGCAAGTATCAGTGCATCCCCAAGTGGAGGTACAGGCCAACTAGATCTAAACTGGAATTATCCTTCTGATAGTTTAACCTTTTTGGATAATTTACCGGTAGGGAACTATGAATTGACGATTAGTGATGAGCTCAATTGTCAAATAATCGACTCCCTTGTTGTGACCCAACCTACTGCAATTGAAATACAATCTATGGTAACACCTATTTCTTGTGCAAGTCTGACGGACGGGCAGATTAATGTAAGCCTTAGTGGTGGTAC
>CAXIDD010000118.1:0-10953 GCA_964021975.1 uncultured Saprospirales bacterium
CCAAAGTGATTGCAGCATTGATTGTGATCCCATGGTTGTTATTTATTGCGGCTTTTGTAAGTATTATCGGTGGCTATCTAGCGGCGGTGATTCCTGGCTACATGTCATCACAGGAATATATTTTAGGCTTACGGTCTTTTTTCAATTCCTATAATGTTTTTATAATGGCTTTGAAAGCCTTTACTTTTGCCTTTTTATTAACTTCTATTTCTTGTTATCAAGGTTATTATGTGACGGGAGGTAGTATTGAATTGGGTAAAGCCAGTACCAATGCGGTGGTTTTTAGTAATGTTTTAATTTTATTGGCGGATTATTTTATCGCCGTTCTTTTTACCTAGAAGTCTTTTAATTATGATTCGTACCGTAGATATCAAGAAATCTTTTGGAGAACATGAAGTATTAAAAGGTATTAATACAGAATTTTACAAAGGTAAAACCAATCTAATCATTGGTCGAAGTGGAGCTGGTAAAACCGTTTTATTAAAATTATTGGTTGGCCTTTTTGACCCTACCGAAGGAGATATCTATTACGATGACCTCAAGTTTGGAAATCTATCCAAGAAAGAGGTCCGTAAGTTGCGGATGGATGTAGGCATGCTTTTCCAAGGCTCCGCCTTATTTGATTCCATGACGGTTGAAGAAAACATTCGCTTTCCCCTAGATATGTTTACCAGCATGACGATCAAAGAAAAGCAGAACCGCGTAAATTCTTGTCTGGAGCGCGTGAACCTCGAAGGAGCAAATAATAGATATCCTTCCGAAGTTAGTGGAGGGATGCAAAAGCGGGTGGGCATTGCTCGGGCTATTGTTCTGGAGCCCAGGTATCTTTTTTGTGATGAGCCAAACTCTGGACTGGATCCCACCACTGCTATGGTCATCGACGAATTGATTCAGGACATTACCCACGAACACGATATCACTACGGTCATCAATACCCATGATATGAACTCAGTGATGGAAATTGGTGAAAATATTGTCTTGTTATATCAAGGCAAACTAGCTTGGAATGGCGACAAATCTCAAGTTTTGGAAAGTAATAATGAGTTATTACAGGATTTTATCTTTGCCTCTCCATTTTTACAAAGACTACGCGCAGCCGCATTGGAGAACCAAGCTAGGTAGAGATGTATGATCATCACCTCATCAATTGCTTATAATATATTAGGTCACTACCTTGGAACATCAAATAAAAGCCATTATATTTGCGATCCCAATCACCCGCCCGGGTGCTGGAATTGGTAGACAGGCATGGTTGAGGGCCATGTGTCCTTATGGGCGTGCGGGTTCGACTCCCGCTCCGGGCACTACTCCACTTCAGAGTTGATACAACTTTTCGATCTCCCACATTGTATTTAATCTATAGAGTTAGGCTGGTTAGCTTTCGTAATTGCAAAAAGCTTTCCTGAATAAGAGCCTAATGAATTATTGCAAGAATGAACACATATTTATACATTTGCATCTATGGACATTAATAAAGGCGTATTAAACGAACAAGAGGCAGAGAAACTAGAGCGGATTGCTTATATCCTCAAAACAGTAGCGCATCCTCTGCGCCTAGGGATTATCCATTTATTGGAGCAACACCCCAGACTATCTGTTTCTGACATTTGTACGATGTTGAACAGCGAGCAGTCTTTGACTTCCCATCATTTACAGAATATGCGTCTAAAAGGTATTCTTTCTGTTAAAAGAGATGGCAGAAGCATGATGTATTCTCTCAAGGAACGTGATGTCTCTCTAATCATTGAATGTCTGGAGAATTGTCAATGTAATATGTAATTTTTAACCTTATGGCTTTATTCGGAAAAAAATCTAAGTTATACGCGATGTTTAATTTCAAATGTCCGCGTTGCCATAAAGGTGATTTGTTCGAGACCCCCACCTTTTCTTTCAAGGCTCCTTTTGATATGCCTGAACGTTGCCCAAATTGCGATAATCTTTATGCACCGGAGCCTGGGTATTTTTATGGAGCCATGTTTATCAGCTATATTTTTACCGGTTTCTTTTGCCTAGGCTTTGTAATGCTCCTCCATTGGGTAATTGGCTGGGGAATTAATGCTTCCTTTATCGCCTTAATCGCAGTGTGTGCAATCTTTTTTGTCTACGTTTTTCGCTTGTCTAGATCCATTTATATCAATTTGGACCAGCATTTTGATGCCAAGTATTACAAGGAATAACTATGGTATAGACACTCCATTAGGCTGTCTTCGAATTTTCTTTCTACTTCTTTTCTTCCTCAAGCGTTGACCTTCGTTCTCGCTCTATTCGAGTTTCCACAAAATAGAAAAGGGGCATAATGCCCCTTCCAATAATCCCGTAAACAAGTTTAGTTATGCGTGTACGCCTATATAAACGCTAATGGGCGTTCTTTTTATTGTAAAAAAAGAAGAAAAATTAAGCTTATGTTTCCTCAATGTTAATTTTTCAAAATTACTTAGTTTTATTTTTAAAATAAGCATTCCCTGTTTCCTTTTTCAAAATCAAAATAAAAAGCAGATTTATTCCATATTCCCATTTTTTCATTTGGTCCAAAAAGTAAACTCACCAACATATATTCTATTTAATAAATGTAAATTTAACCATAAAAATCAATTTTTAATCATTAAGGTTAAAATAGCATCATTATTTGATAAAATTGAGCTAGAATGCCAATCCAAGTCATCATAGATTTGTACCTGTTGATCGACGAATTATTATTCAACCAACAAATTTAATTATGAACAATTCAAAAATTTCAAAAACAGTATTCACAGCTATTACCCTATTTTTTGCTACTCAGCTATTGATTGCGGGCAACACTTTATTGCCAAATGTGCAAATCGAAAGCATAGGCGTAAGTAAGAAAATTAAGGTAAGCATTAGTGTACTAAAAGAGTCTGCTCAAATTACCATTGCAGATCATTACGGTTCTGCTTTGATTACTGAAAAAACGAATGGTCCCTCTTTTGCAAAACTATACAACCTGGAGTTATTACCAGAAGGAACTTATAAAGTAAAGGTAAAAACTGGTCAGAAAGAGGTAGAGCAACTTTTACTAATTGACCGCAATTCAATCACTGTAAATGCTAACCAAAGGCGTGAGTTTTTATTGCCCCTGGTAGAACTAGATCAGAAAACGGTCAATGTGATGATGTTGAACACTCGCATCACTGATGTCACCGTAAAAATTAAAGACGAACGTGGTGACGTCATTTTCACCGATGATTTAGGAAGTGTTGTAAAAGTAGAAAAACGTTATGATGTTGCTGCCCTAGAACGTGGTAGATATCAGGTAGTTATTCAAACGCCGGATCGTACTTTCTACAGAGATATTTATAACGATTAAAAGAAAACCCTTAGTAGTACTTTCGGAAGTTTAAACTTCTGAAAGCCATCAAGAATTTTAGTCTAAGTTTCATACGTAAGTTTAAATGATCGACCAAGGTATTGCGCCTTGGTCTTTTTATTTTTTAACACTTCAAGTTCCTTTAAAGTCCTTTTCACTCGCACAAAATCCTTAAATTTAGCACAGAAGCTATTTAGAAGCAATTGATTTTGTGGTAGATCAAGTGTGACTCCAACTTGACTTACAGGTCAAAACGATATCGGCTGTTTTATAAGTATATCGAACGGCCTCGCAAATAGCTTCTAAAGCAACTATCTGCTGTTCATTTAAGAGCTTATTTAAAATAAGCTCTAACTAAGCCAAAAAACGATGCGAACTTTTATCTTACTTCTTGTACTAAGCTTTAGTTTACAACTAAATGCTCAATCTAAATTCAAAGTTCAGGAACCCAAATCAGCAACTGTTGACCGTTCCAGAATTAAATTGAATGCCGAAGCAATCAGGCAACTGCAAAGCTCCAATTATGATGCCAGACAGTTGCAACATCTCCAATTGCCTACTGGACAAACTCCACAACAATTACGCCTCAATGCAGCTGCTGAGAAAATAGTGTATCATCCTAAGACAGGGCTTCCTATCTTTATTAAAGGGGATATCCAACCTAAATCCACTGTACAAACGCGTAGCAACCAAGTAGAGAATCAAGTCTTTGCTTTTCTGCAGGATTTCAAACAACAGCTACAGGTTCGTCAACCAGCAGAAGAGTTTGTAGTAACCCGGCAAAATACAGATGCCAATGGAATGACCCACACGCGGATGCAGCAATACTTTGATGGTATTCCTGTCTATGGTACAGAGGTAATTGCGCACAGTCAGGATGGTAAAATTAAACTTTTTAATGGGCAATATTTTGCGACACCAAGTACCTTTTCTAAAAATGCTGAAAAGACTCCAGCAGCGGCTATTGCAATTGCCAAAGCAGACTTAAGTGATTTCACTCAGGTACTAGATTACAATGCTCATTTGGTGGAACTGACTGGCGAAAAACAAGTTTCCAAACAAGTACTAACGGTCTTTTTTAGTGACCCAGAAGGCCGACAAGCTCATCTGGCTTATGAAATAAATATTGCGGCAAACCCGCTTCAAAAATGGACTTACCTGATTGATGCGCAAGATGGATCCATTTTGAAAAAATTCAACCGCGTTTGTACTTTTCACAATCATTTAGAGCATGGCCATGATGATACTGAAGCCGTGGATTGGGATCAATTTAAACTTCCGACCGCCTTATCTTCAAGGGCTTTAATGGACGGGCCTCGTACTACTAATGCAGTTGACTTGCTAGGACAAACCCGCTTAGTCAACTCCTATCAAATTGCGGATACTTTTTATTTATTGGATGGTAGTCGAGCGATGTGGAAAGGCCTTACGGCTGATGGAGAAAACTTTACTGGTGGTATTTATACAGCTAGTGCAAAAAATACCAGTACCGACAATTTTGAAACCGAAAATGTAGTCTCTTTAAATAATAGTTGGGCTAGTCGGACTTCCGTCTCTGCACATTATAATGCAGGCATCGCTTACGAATATTTTCGGTCTACCTTTGGACGCAATTCAATTAATGGATCTGGTGGCAACATCGTTTCCTTCATTAATGTAGCCGACGAAGATGGCGGCGGTTTAGATAATGCCTTTTGGAATGGACAATTTATGTTTTATGGAAATGGAAGACAAGCGTTTTCATCTTTAGCGGGAGCTCTAGATGTAGCGGGACATGAGATGTCACACGGCGTTATTCAAAACACCTCTAACTTAGAATATCAAGGAGAATCAGGTGCCTTAAATGAGTCTTTTGCGGATGTTTTCGGAGTTTTGATTGATCGAGACGATTGGCTTTTAGGAGAAGATATTGTTAACCGGCAATTTTTCCCGACGGGTGCTCTCAGGAATGTCATGGACCCCAATAATGGTGGGCGCAGCTTACAAGACCGTGGATGGCAACCAGCTCATGTCAATGAGCAATTTTTTGGATCAGAGGACAATGGAGGCGTTCATATTAATAGTGGTATTTCCAATCGGGCTTTCTATCTATTTGCCAATCAAGTAGGAAGAGCACAAGCGGAGCAAGTCTATTATGACGCTTTAGTCAATTATTTAACCCGCTCGTCTCAATTTATTGATGCACGCCTGGCGGTTATAGAAGCCGCAAGACAGGGATTTGGCAACAATTCTGCCGCTGCTGCCGCTGCTGCTTTCGATGGCGTAGGGATTACAGAGGGGACTCCAACAGCACCACCTGAAGAAGCCCCTACTAATGAAGGTTCTCAGTTCTTACTGATGGTTGGCGAATCTTTCTTTGGTAATGAAGGTCAGGGTGTCTACTTAACTAACTTGGATGGTAGTGAAATACAAGGCGCCAATCCATTGACTGAAGAAGGCGTGTTATTCAAACCGAGTGTCTCTGATGATGGTAGTCGCATCCTATACATTAATACCAGTAATCAATTGCGGCTCATTAATTTTGATTGGGCCAATAGCTCTTTTAATGTTGTAGAGTTGAGCAATGAGCGCTTCTGGCGTCGTTGTGCTATTTCTAAAGATGGCTTAAAAGTAGCCCTAACAACGACCGATCAAACTGCTGATATTTTCGTTTTTGATTTAAGAACAGCTGGTAGCAGTGTCACCTTTGAATTATCAAATCCCACTACCTCCCAAAGTGGTCTCAGCTTTAACGACGTACAATTTGCGGATGGGCTGGAATGGGATTTGAGTAGTCAATTTGTTATTTATGATGCTCGGAATGAAGTAGACGGCATCTTAGGTGCTACCGCTTATTATGATATCGGAAGCATGCAAGTTTGGGACAACAACATAGATAACTTCGCTGATGGTTCCATTGACAAATTGTACAATAGTTTACCCGATAATGTCTCCATTGGAAATCCCGCTATCTCCAAAAATTCTCCTAATATCCTAGTCTTTGATTACATAGATAATACGCCCGGAGAAGAGGCGCTTTTTATAGTTGCTACAGATATTGAAACGCGGGCCACTATTGGTGTTGCCCAACCGACCGAACTTGGATACCCCAATTATTCTGTCAATGATGATTTCATCATCCATGAAGATGGTGGTGGCTTTTTAGGAAGTAAAAGCATCAAAAGAGTGCCCATGGATACAGATAAGATTACACCTACCGCTACCGGCGTGGAAATTACTACCGGCTTCCAATGGCCCAACTGGTTCGCGACAGGTACGCGGGTCATCACCAATGTACAAAATCGGATCAATCCAGATCAACTGAATATAGAAGCTTTCCCAAATCCAGCGAGTCAAAATGTGATGGTCAAAATTGAATTAGAGAAACCAGGACTTATTCAGTTTGAAATATATGATATGCTTGGTAAGCTAGTCTATCAACATCAAACACGTGCCAATGCGGGTGTTCACCAAAGTATTCTGCCGGTAGATCAATTGACGCGCGGTACTTATTTGCTAAAGACAAACTTTGGGAACAGTACCATTTCGAAGAAAGTGGTGAAGTGGTAATTTGAGAAGGGGAGACTATGTGACGGGGAGCGTCTCCCTCTCTCAAAGTCTCCCTCTCTCAAAGTCCCTACTTACGGTATGCTTCTAACTTAGACTCTACGCCATCGTTTTCTCCAACCACCACTTTGCTATCTCCCATGATGGTAATCAACCCTTTCGTAAAATCTTCCGCATCCGCTTTATAGATATTTTCTACGTACTTCTGAGGATTCCGATCAATATATGGAAACCAGGTACTGTGCACTTGTACCATAATGCGGTGGCCTTTCTTAAACGTATGTAATACATCCTGCAATGGGAATTCTACTGTTTCTACTTTTCCAGGTGTAAAAGGTTCAGGCTTAGAAAAGCTATTGCGAAAACGACCTCTGAACGTTTCTGCACGGACTAACTGCTGATAACCTGCCATCGTAATGTGTGCTGGGGTAGCTTTATTAGGTGGTGTATCGTCTGGATAAACGTCTATCAGTTTTACTATAAAATCAGCATCCGTAACCGAAAGCATCACTTTTAATTTGGCCATAATCTCCCCGGATAAAGTCATGGGATCGTCTAAGACATCCGTCTGAAAAGTCAATACATCTGGCCGACGAGATGCGTGGCGTTGATCATCCGTCATATAAGCCCGAGGGGTAAAGCCCGGTGCAACAATCTCCGAACGAAAAGGTACTGGATTAGCAGGGTCACTAAGGTAGGAAAATCGCTGGTCTTTATCTCCCTTCTGATTGATTAGTAATTGACCATTTTTCCCAAACCCAAGGCTAATTTCTTCCTGGTCTTTAGATGGCCATTGTTGAAATTGCTTCCATTCTTTCAATCCAGAATCAAATAAATAGGCTTCGGGCAAATTCATAGTTCCTTGATCCTTGAGATGGTATTCAAAGAAAGGTGTTTCGATATTTTTTTGATAAAAAGTAGACAAGCTATCTCCAAAGTAGATATGATTTACAGCCTGCTTACCTCTTTCACGCGACCAATCGCCGTGACTCCAAGGCCCCATCACCAGCATATTGGGGATACCCGGATTATTTTTCTCGAGGGTTTTATAAATATTAAGCGGTCCATAAAGATCCTCGGCATCAAACCAACCACCTACAGTCATGACCGCATGATCTACCCCTTTCAAGTGTGGAAGAATACTGCGCTTCTGCCAAAACTCATCATAATTTGGATGCTCTACCACCTGACGCCAGAAGAAATCATTTGGATAGTACTTCTCCGTAACATTTTTCAAGGGGCCGATACTCATATTAAATGCGTAAGTATCATTGTAATTGCCCGCTTGTCGAAAATCATCCCAGGCATTGTTGTACCAACTCGTCGTAGTCGGACCTCCTGATTGATACCCAAAAACGGGGAATGCAGGTAAGTAACCCTGAATAAAAGCCCCCATATGGTGGAAATCATCAAAAAAGAAATCAGAAATTGGTGCTTGCGGTGAAGAAGCTTTTAAAGCCGGATGTGCATCTGGCAAAGCAGCTGCGGTGTAATACCCTGGATAAGAAATCCCCCACTGCCCAATCCGGCCGTTGTGATTTTCAACATTGGCCAACAACCACTCCATAGTATCATAAGCATCAGAACTTTCATCAATCTTTGTTTTGTCATTAGGATCATTTCCTGGAATATTGGGGCGCATGTTATCAAATTCACCTTCTGACATCCAACGTCCACGTACATCCTGGTAGACAAAAATGTAGCCTGCTTCCATCATAAAGGGATTTGGTCCTAAAGAGGAGGGCATTTTATCTATTCCATAAGGAGCGACACTATAACAAGTGCGTTTCAACATCATCGGATAGGTTTTGCTCTTATCCTTGGGTGCATAAACGACCGTATACAATTTAATCCCATCGCGCATTTCAACTTGATGGATCGTTTTCTCATAATTCTTAGCTACGTAATTACTTGCCGGTTGGGCATAAGTGGCCAAAGGCAGCCAACAGAGCAAGTAAACGAAGCCTTTCCAAAGTTGTTCCATTTTTTTTAATTTGATTAGGCTACATATATACTGAAAAAATGGCGTTTGGATAAATTGATCTAGAAAAAAGTCTTTAATGTGTAACCTTATGACTCTAAATTGAATCCAAAGAGAAAAAACTATGAATTTATCATTAGGACCCGGCGTTGTATTGACTATGCTTATTCTCTTTGCGGGCGTTTCTACTTTTACTTTTTTGAAAGCTAGGCACATTGAGCGGATGGCACAGATAGAGAAGGGATTGGATATTAACCAACCCAACTCTAATTTTTTTGAGATTAAATTTGGATTACTTTTTGCCGGCACTGGTTTTGGGCTTCTATTTGCCTTTTTTATTACCAAAATGACCAGTATAAGTAATGATGCTGTCCTTTTCCCGGCCTTTATGCTATTTTTTGGTGGCCTAGGACTTCTTAGTTCTTACTTCATTGCCAATCGTCTGGGAGACCACTAAGTGCCAATGGACAAATTGTATATTAAAAAAGTATTGAAAGGCGAGGTAGAAGCATTTAGCTATTTGGTCCGAAAATACCAAGACTTTGCTTTCAGTAGCGCGATGGCCATCGTCAAGGACGAAGCCGTCGCTAAGGACCTTGTACAAGATAGCTTCCTACAAGCCTTTCATGCACTAGAAAAATACAGGGAAGAGGCTAGTTTTTCTACTTGGCTTTACCGGATTGTTATTAATAATTGCCTGAAGTTTTTAGCAAAAGAAAAATCAAAAACTAAGCATTTAGAACGATTACCTAAAATCACTATCCTTAGTTCTGATTCGATTGTAATAATGGAGCAAAAAGAACTTCAAATCCAGCTCCGACAAGCAATTGCCAAGTTACCAGCTAAGACGGCTATTGTAGTGCAATTATTTTACTTAGAAGAATACAGTATTAAAGAGATTGAGGGAATCACCCCATTTTCGGCCGCCAACATCAAAGTACTTTTGCACCGTGGCCGGAAACAGTTAAAAACACTATTAGCGGACTTTTTTCTCCAGAATCAAAAATAATAAACGAATTTCTATGTATTCAGATAATGAAATCAGAAGGTTATTTCAAAAAGCAGGTCCTCTATATCCTGAAATTGATATAGAGGATGCGATCATGAAAAAAGTACATGCCATTGCTAAAAGAAAAAAAGCATACCAGCGGTATCAGTGGTTTGGGAAAATAAGCCTAATTGGTTTTATGGTCTTTATTCCTTTGTTTTTTGTACTTCAGCAAAACTCATTAAACAGGGATAACCTGTTAAGCCTAATTGCTGCTATTTTTATAATTTTTTCTTTATTAATTATTCAATTAGAGTTGTTTCAAAAAAGTAAAAAGACGGTATTTTCCAATTAGGCATATCTTTTTTCGGATTCATCGTGTTGTTTTGTAAAATAAAGTCAAGCTATGCACTACGAGTTTGCAGACCAGCAATTAGCGTCTATTTTTGCTTATACCGATGATATCCAAAAAGATTTTGCCCATTTTTCGAATCAAAAAGGACTGATTCAATTGTTGTGGAACCGCAACGATCATGCCGTCCAACTAAAAATAGACCATTTAGAATTAAGTCTGGCTCCCTACCAAATAATCACAACGACCTATTTTCATAAGGTCCAATTTCTACCCAATAGTTTACCACTTACCAGCTTGGCTTTTAATCGGGAATTTTATTGTATTGCGGACCATGACAATGAAGTTGGGTGTAATGGCATCCTTTTCTTTGGAACTCAAGATTTACCAATTGTTAGTATTGAGCCAGATCACCGTAGAAAATTTGACCTTTTAATTGAGGTCATTTTAGAAGAGTACAAAACCCAAGACAATATTCAAGGGGATATGTTACAAATGCTCTTGAAGCGATTCATCATTATATGTACTCGTCTGGCTAAAGAACAACTCATTGTAGAAAAACTAGATGAAACTCAAATTGATACCATCCGCCAATTTAATGTTCTCGTAGATTTACACTTTAGAGCCAAGCACAAAGTAAAGGATTATGCTGCGCTACTCTATAAGTCTCCCAAGACAAGATCCAATCTCTTCTCTGTATATAATCAAAAAACACCCCAATAGCTTATTCAAGAAAGGATTGTATTAGAAGCTGAGAGCTT
>CAXIDD010000119.1:0-10876 GCA_964021975.1 uncultured Saprospirales bacterium
CGTTTGGAATGCCTATACTAGGGCCTGAAAAAATGATCAATTATGGTAAATGGACGAGTAAAAACCTCCATCTCCAAATGTTCCTTCGTTGGGAAAATGGTGAAATTTACGATTTACCTCAAGATTACGCTGATATGTTGGGCTGGGAGGAGTTGGGCCAAATCATTCTAAAAGCATGGAGGCAGGCGCTAGACCCAGAGCAAACTATTTTATATTGTGAAAATTATGGACAGGCTGGTGCTGCTATGCGTTTTGCCGTACCAGAAGGCGTGCCCGAACCAATCAGCTTTAATGGGACTTTTGCCATTTGGGCTCCAATTGAGACCCAAGCTCATACGCTAATTTATGTCAACGATGAATTGGGTGAAGATATCCAACAAATATTTAGTGACATTCAACTAATTGGTAGGATCGAGCATCCGTATGCCCGAGAAAGAGGTACGCAAGTTTACTTATGCCAAAAACCGGTCCAACCTTTTTCAAACCTTTGGAATAGACATATCCAAGAGGTTAAGGCTAATTTAGGTATTCAATTGGAATAAAAAACCTCCACAATAAATTGTGGAGGCGCGATGTATTACACACATTGTTCGGGTCAACGTAAATGTGACCACACTAAAATTCACTTGTACCAAAAGTGATTCGTACTTCATTATAGTATAAAGTAGTCTTGCCTAAGAAACCGGAATCTGTACCCAGAATAACCCAGGCTTCTCCATTGGAATTACTTTTAAATTCAATTGCTTTACTATGATTGCGTTGGATCAATTGGTAGTCTTGTTCTGTACCGTGGTGCGCAATGTCACCTAGGTTAATCATCTCGGTGCCATTCTGTCCTTGGTTACCTTTATCTACATTTAAATAATCAAAACCGGACTCTGTTGAAACTGTTGGTTGAAAGTCAAGCATACCTGCTTTCAGGTAGACACTTTCGCCAGGAGATCCACCTGGACCAATCAAGCCAGCTGGAACATTGGAATAAAGGTCTACTGATATCAGAGCATAATAAGTTTGATTGGGTTCTAACTGTTCTATTTTCCTGGAAAGGAACATAAATAAATCACTACTGAGGTTGTTACCCGAAAGTTTATATGTTTTTGCAGCTACTACTGGACCCCTACTGAATTCTGCTTCTAGTTCAAATTCAGAACGAGGAGTTTGCTCGCTATCCGCAGGTAAATCTGCAAAGCCATTAATCCAGTCAGCGTTTGCATCCTCAAAGACCAAGACCAACTCTTGAGCTGGGAGACAAAGTTTTTCTTCAACTTCCTCTACACAGCCAATCAAGAAAAAAGAGGCTAGTAAGCACGAAATCAGAGGTCTTTTAATAAATCGCATGCGCTAAATTGGGATTCTGGGTTATTGATATATTTTGAGAGACGTTAGGAATTATAGAGTGGTTGGTAAAATTTTGGATTTTTATCAAAAAAAGGATCGATCGATATTGATGCTACAATAGAATACCTGCTGAAACATACTCTAAAGTCAATGGTATTCTAAAACAACTTCCTTATCTTTGTGCAACTTTTTTGAGCAGTAGTGACAATTTGTCACGATTTGCGGCATTTTTTTGCGTTAATAATGGTTGATTAACGCAATTGATAAGGAAAATTAAAGTAGAGATATGAAGGTTTCACTGAATTGGCTGAAAGATTACATTGATATCAATCTGGATCCACATAAAATAGGCGAAATTCTTACCGAAATAGGTTTAGAAGTAGAGGGAGAAGAACAAGTAGAAAGTATTCCAGGCGGATTGGCTGGGGTAGTTGTGGGCGAAGTATTGACTTGTGGTCAGCATCCAAATGCAGACAAACTATCTTTAACGACGGTTGAAGTAGGCAGAGAAGAACCACTGCAAATCGTTTGTGGCGCACCCAATGTTGCGAAAGGACAGAAAGTCTTGGTCGCAACGGTTGGTACAGTTTTATATCCATTGGGCAGTGAAGATCCTTTAAAAATAAAAAAAGGAAAAATCCGCGGAGAAGTTTCTGCCGGTATGATTTGTGCCGAAGATGAATTGGGGATTGGAGAAGACCATGACGGAATTTTAGTTTTACCAGCAGATACCCCAATCGGTATGTCTGGTAAAGACTACCTGAAGTTGGAAACTGACTATATTTATGAAATTGGATTGACTCCTAACCGCTCGGATGGGACCAACCACATTGGGGTTGCTCAAGACTTGGCAGCTGCTTTACAGATCAACTATGATTTGTCGAGAGGAGTAAATATGCCGGATGTTAGTAACTTTAAAATTGACAACCAAGATCATACCGTAGAGGTATCGGTTGAAAATGAAGAAGCTTGTCCTCGTTATGCAGGCGTAACGATTACGGATTTAAAAATAAAACCATCTCCAGATTGGTTAAGAACCAGAGTGGAATCCATTGGTGTACGGAGCATCAACAATGTGGTAGATATTACCAACTTCGTCTTACATGAATTAGGACAACCACTGCATGCTTTTGATCTGAATCAAATCAAAGGCAATAAAATTATTGTCAAAACACTTCCTGCGGGTACCAACTTTTTGAGCCTGGATGAAGTAGAGCGCAAATTAAATGCCGAGGATCTGATGATCTGTGATGGGGAAAGCAATGGCATGTGTATCGGTGGTGTTTTTGGAGGTCTGAATTCTGGAGTTACCGAAAATACAACGGCCATCTTTCTAGAATCTGCTCATTTCGACCCCAAATATATTCGTCGGACGAGTATGCGTCATAATTTACGCACGGATGCCGCTAAAGTTTTTGAAAAAGGCAGTGATCCTAATGTAGCAGTTTACGCTTTGAAACGTGCCGCTATGTTAATTCAAGAATTAGCAGAAGGGAAAATTTCTAGTGAAGTATTTGATTTCTATCCCAATAAGATTCAACCCAAAGAAATTGAGGTTAAATTTCAATATGTCAATGACTTGATTGGGGTGGATCTTTCCAAAACTGAAATTAAAACCATTTTAGCTGCCATGGAAATGGAGGTTAAAGCAGAAACTGAAACGACCTTCACCGTTGCCGTCCCAACTAATAAAGCGGATGTATTGCGACCAGCAGATATTGTAGAAGAAATTTTACGAATTTATGGCCTGAATAAAGTGCCTATGCCGGGTAATATTAATACGGCGATTACCATTAGTCCCAATCCAGATCCAGTAGTGATTCGGAATAAGGTAGCTGATTTATTATCGGCCAATGGCTTTAATGAAATGATGGCGGTCTCTTTGAGTCAGTCAAAATATTACCAAGATATTCTACCAATTTATGAATCGAACGAATTGGTTTATATCAACAACACTTCCAATGTACACCTTGATATTATGCGTCCGGAGATGCTGATGAGTGGCCTGGAAGCTATTGTGCACAATCAAAATAGGCAGTCACAAGACTTAAAACTGTTCGAATTAGGTAAATCCTATGTCCAAGGTGAGGAAAAAATTGTAGAAACAGAGCATTTGAGCTTATTCGTAACGGGAAAGAGAAATCAAGAAAGCTGGATTGCTACAGGTGAAGCAGATAGCTCTTTTTATACCTTGAAAGCTTATGCGGCTAATGTTTTGACCCGACTAGGGTTCAGTGGATACCAAGAGCGGAGTATCCGGAGTGATATCTTTACTTATGGTTTAGAGTGGCATCGTGGTCCTCAAAGTTTGGTTAAAATGGGTTTGGTTCAACCTAAAACAGCTAAGGCAATCGGGATTAAAAATGAGGTCTTTTATGCGGTTTTCAATTGGACCTTGATCATGAAGGCCCTGCGTAAACATAAAGTACAATCCAAGGAGATCAGCAAGTTCCCGTCAGTACGCCGTGATTTAGCATTAATTATTGATAATTCTGTAAAATTTGCGGATATTACAAAAATTGCGCAGAAAACTGGCAAAAAGTTAATTAAAGAGATTAACTTGTTTGACGTCTACGAAAACGCAAGTCAACTGGGAGAAGGAAAGACTTCTTATGCCGTTAGCTTTGTTTTTGAAGATCCCAAAAAGACCCTAAGAGATAAAGAGGTGGACAAAGTAATGAACCAACTGATTCAAAATTACGAAAACCAATTAGGGGCTTTGATACGTCGGTAAAAAATCTGAAGAAGTTTGAAACGCCTTCAATCAATTTTCGACAATAAAATGTTATATATACTGGTTCTAAGAAGACCAGTTATTGAATATAGAAGCAAATCCCAGCAATGGATCTTTTCAATAGAATTGAAAGTATAGAATTAAAAGTTAAACAATTGGCTCTTAAATTGCGGCAAGTGCAATTAGAAAATGCCAATTTACGTAAACATAAGGAAGCGTTGGAAGCTGCCTTAGCAGAGCAAAAAGAAGAAGCTCAGCTTGGACAGCAACAACTAGTCCAAACCCAACAAAAATTGAAATTGAGGTTAAAGAAGGAGGAGGTGCAATCGGCCGAAGTCAAAGCCGCGATCGATCATTATACCAAAGAAATCAATCGCTGCATCGAGTGGCTGACAAATAATTAATAGATGGACGGAAAAGATACTAAAAATATCACCGTGGTTATTGCTAGCAGACCCTATCCACTAAAAGTGAAAGATGAAGATGAAACTGCGATTCGAAAAATCATTAAGGAAATTAATGAAAAAGTGAATCGCTTTCAACTGACTTACACCAATAAAGATAAGCAAGATTGCCTTGCTATGGCTGCGCTGACCTATGCCGTGGATCATTATAAATCACAACAAAATGCCGTACAAGATACGGTCATTGCCTCCAAACTAGCTCAAATAGATCAATTATTGGACGAGGTTACGGATTCGTAACAACAATTCCTCAGAAGCTACCTTCAAATAGCTTCGTATTATTAATTTGAAAAATTGAGGATATGACACTAACCACAACAGTCATTATTGGCCTAGTCGCTGGGCTCGTAATTGGCTTTTTAGTTGCGCAATTGATTATGCGCAGCACGATAAAAAAGAAGGTCGGAGAGATCAACTCCAAAGCAGACCTTGAAGTTAAAGAAGCGAGACTTACCGCTAAACGAATTATCGATGAAGCAGAGACTAAAGCTGAAAAAATCAACAGCCAGGCCGAATCGAAAAATGAGCGCATCAAACAAAAGAAAATCCAGGAAGCTAAAGCAAAATTCAACAATCTAAGGTCGAATTTTGAAAGCGAAAAGTCTGCCCACAGAGTGGAAATGAAAGACTTGGAAATTGAGATCAAAGAAAAAGAAGCAGATCTCAAACAACGGATGAGTAAATTCGAAGACCGCGAAAAGTGGCTAGAAGCTGGTAAAGCGGATTTAGTCCAAAAAGAAGCGGATTTAGACCGTATTAGAGAAAATCTGGACAAACAACTCAAAGTAGTTGCCAAGAAAAAAGAAGAACTAGATTCTGCCAACGAAGAGCGCATCAAAGAGCTACAAAAAGTAGCTAATATGAGCGAAGAAGAAGCCAGAGAAAGACTTCTAGAGGCCGTTAAAGCCAAGGCAGAAACAGATGCAATGGCTTTAATTAAAAGTACTGTTGAGCAAGCTAAACATACAGCTAATAAGCAAGCTAAAAAGATTGTTATCCAATCCATCCAAAGGATGTGTGCAGAGTATACCATTGAAAATACCGTTTCTGTCTTTAACTTAGATTCGGATGACCTCAAAGGTCAGATTATCGGCCGGGAAGGACGAAACATTCGAGCATTGGAAGCGGCAACTGGTGCTGAAATTGTAGTAGATGATACGCCAGAAGCGATTGTGATCTCTAGCTTTGATCCTATTCGTCGCGAAATCTGTCGCTTGTCCCTGAAAAAATTAGTAGCCGATGGCCGTATCCACCCCGCTCGTATCGAGGAGGTAGTTGCTAAAACCAAAAAACAATTGACCGAACAGATCGTCGAGATTGGTGAACGTACGGTCATTGAACTCGATATTCACGGATTAGATCCTTATCTGGTTAAGATGGTTGGTCGGATGCGTTTCCGTTCTTCCTACGGACAGAACCTATTAAAGCACTCCATTGAGACTGCGAATCTTTGTGCCATCATGGCCGCTGAATTAGGACTTTCTCCAAAAGAAATCAAATTGGCTAAACGTGCTGGACTACTGCACGATATTGGTAAAGTAACGGAAGAGGAAAGCGAATTGTCTCACGCACTGATTGGCTTGAAGCTTTGTGAAAAGTATAAAGAAAATCCTGCTGTTATCAATGCTGTCGGTGCCCACCACGATGAGATTGAAATGAATAATATTCTTTCTCCAATCATTCAGGCTTGTGATGCTATTTCTGGTGCTCGCCCAGGTGCTCGCCGTGAAATTTTAGAAAGCTACCTCAAACGGATTGGGGAGCTGGAAGAACTAGCCATGGGACACGATGGTGTACAAAAAGCTTATGCCATGCAGGCAGGCCGGGAATTACGTGTAATTGTAGAAAGTGAAAAAGTTTCTGATAGTTATGCAGATGATTTAGCCTTTATGATCTCCCAGAAGATTCAGGATGAGATGCAATATCCAGGTCAGATTAAAGTTACGGTAATTCGAGAGAAACGGGCCGTTTCTTTCGCGCGTTAATTTGATTAGGGATTTTTATACAATAAGGCCTCGCTAAATAACTTAGCGAGGCCTTATTGTATTTAGGATTATCGTTTTGACGCGATCATCATATGCGACGCGATCATCGCGTCGGTACGGGTATTATTTTTTATTGTTCTTGAAAGATTTGTCAGGGTAGGCAGGTGGCGGTGGTACGTCCCTTGGGTCTTCTTTGATTTGCTGTTGGAGCAGCTCGATGGCTTTATCCAATTGGGCATCTTTACCATTAAAGGTTTCATGTGGCAGGTTGTCAATCTCAATATCGGGCTCAAAACCATGACCTTCGATCCTCCAAACACCTTCTCCATAAACGCCATTCATTGGTGCTCTTGCTAAGCCATTGTCACTTAAGCGGTTGGCACTACTCAGCCAGATCTCGCCACCCCAGGTTCGGGTACCTATCGTGACACCAAGGCCTAACTCTCTAAAGCCATCTGCAAAAGCTTCTCCATCGGAGTAGGTGTTTTCATTGACCAATACCACAATGTGGCCTCTGAAGGCATAGGGCATATTCCAATATGGCTCACCAGATCTTGATTTCCAGTACATCCAGGCTTTTCGAAGTAGTTTTTCTAGGATGAAACTGTCAATGTTACCACCATTGTTATAGCGTACATCGATAATTAAGCCTTTTCTGTTGAAGACCGGATAGAATTCTCGATAAAACTGACTGATGTCTCCACTACCCATGGCTCTTAAGTGTAAGTAGCCAATTTCGTCTTTCGACTGTTGATCTACATAACGACGATTGCCATATTCCCAATCGCGATATCTCAAATTATAGGTACTTCCAATTGGTTTTACAATGATGTCATGTTTTTTATCCCCACGTTTCAAACTCAACCGGACTTGCTTCCCAACCTGATTTCTAATCAAGGCACCAATGTCTATCACAGATAGTGTGGGTGTCCCGTTGATACTAGTGATAATATCGCCTTCTTCGACGTCTAAATAGGGGTCATCCAAAGGTGATTTTTCTTCTGGATAGTCAGGGTCTACCTGAAAGATGTAATCAATTCGGAAACCACCATTGGCTTCATCTCTGGAGAATAGTCCGCCTAAATTCGCTACTGCGATACTTTGGTTGACTATTCTCCAGAGATGAAGCCAATGGAAAGCAGAAAGCTCTCCTACGAAGCGTCCAATTAGATCAGATAATTCATTTCTGGTTGTGACTCGGTCTACTAATGGTAAATACCGCTTATACATTGCATCCCAATCTACACCGTGCATGTTTTCATCATAAAAATAATCTCTTTCCATCCGCCAGGCATCGGTAAATAATTGTTTCCAGTCGTCCTGTGGAGTGATGGGAAAGCGCCAGCCAGAAAGATCAATTTTATCGTTGTTGAGGTTGCCTATTTTACTAGTGCCCGCATTACTCAAGTAGTAGCTGCGGCCTTTGGAAATTAATAGTTTTTTGCCATCGGCACTTAGTTTGAAGCGATTAACTTCGCTGGCCATGGTTTCGATCTTTGGCTTTTTATTATCAATCTTTACTAATGCAAGGTGGCTTTTTGCACCAATCCCGGTTTCTCTAGACATGAAATAAAGCGCTTTGTCATTGACGGCTAAGTTGTAATAATTTCCGGCTTTGACAGGTACAGCGGCAATTCTTTCCTGAATACCCTCTTGGTCTATAGTAACTTTTACGGTACTATCTTTTTTATCCGCCTTCTTTTCTGGTTTTTCGGAAAAGAGCTCATCATCTGGTCGGAACGGGGAGCGGGTTCCTTTTTGTAGCGCGATGTGGTAAATCTTTTCGCTAGCATCAAAATAAGGCTCTGGCTGGCGAGTTCCCCAAGGACTTCCGACTAAAGAAGTGAAGCTCCGATCTGATAAGAAATAAATAAATTTCCCATCCGGACTCCAGCTTGGATTGGTACTATTGGCTCTGTCGGTTGTTAAATCAAAACTGTTTTTAGTGTTTACATTGTATATTTTAATTTGAGCCATGGTGTTGCTGGCTGCTTGTACAAACGCCAGCCATTGGTTATCGGGAGACCAGCTATAACCACGAATACCTTCTTGGTTGGTAGAAATCTTTGTGCTAACTCCAGTTGCTACATTCAATACATATAGATCACTTTGCAAATCACTGTATACTAGCCATTTCCCATCAGGAGATGGGACACCTTCGTACCGGAGGATTTGGCCATCTTTAGTCAATGGTTTACTTGCTCCAATTCCGTTAGCAGGCATTTGGACGAATTCAAATTCGCCACTTTTGTCGGAGAGCGCGATTACAGATTTTCCATCACTAGAAAATGTAGCGTCCCTATATCGAATACCGGACTCTTTGTGGAAGGAAACCACTCGGCCACTACCAACAGGTACGACGAAGACTCGTCCTCTAGCTGTGATAACTAGTTTTTCGCCGGTCTTATCTACATTCAAATTAGTGATGTATTGGCTTGGGTTATTGTCCCATTTTTCTCTAAGTTGGTCCAAATCAGAGGTCAATCGAATATTAATTTTATTAGATTGATCTGTAGAAATGTCATATTTCCATAAATCAGCTCCTTTTTGATAAACAATGACACCATTGGATATATTAGCGTAGCGAACATCAAAAATATCATGTTCCGTATGTTGTTTTTGGTCTTTACCTTTTGTATCCATTGACCAAATATTCATGATGCCATCACGATCAGAAATAAAATATACCCGATTCTTGTAAAACATTGGATGGTGACTCTCTCCTGTATAATTGGTAGTCAATTTGACGGCTTCTTTGGCTCCTTCTGTAAATTTCCAGATTTGTCTTGCCGTTCCACCTTTATACCGCTTGGTAACATTTCGGTGATAGGCTGGACGAACAAAGTATACCGTTTTGCCGTTTGGTTCAAAGCTGGCTTCACTGGCCTGGTCTAAGGGGACAAAAGCTCGGGTCTTATCTTTGATGTTGATTTTAACTAGACGGTAATCGGGCTTTTTGTTGTAGGCCCTAGTGGCATAAACAATGGTATTTTCATCTGACCAGGCATTGGGTACAGAAGTATCCGTTTCATAGGTCCAACGTTGGGTCATACCACCTTGGATTGGCATGGTGTAAATTTCCCTTGGCCCTTCATAAGTGGCTGAAAATAAAATAGATTGACCATTAGGTGAAAAAATGGGCATTTGTTCCTCCTCAGGGTGACTGGTCAGCCGCTGTGCTTGACCACCAGCCAGCGGAACCGTCCAAATATCACCTTCCGCACAAAAAACAACTTGATCGTTGTGAATATCAGGAAATTGATAGTAACCTTCAAATCCTTGACTGGAAGCAGTGTGAACTACTAAAATAGCTAGCAAGAATGAAAATAATCGGATAAGCTTAGCAATAGGCATAGGACAATTGATTAAGTTAATGATATAATACAGTGTGAAACCGTTGTAATGCAACGGTTCTGTCACAAAATATTAATAATATGCAAGAAATAAATACATCAAAACCAATATTGGTAACCGGAGCTTCCGGATTTATCGCCAGTTGGATTGTAAAATACCTACTAGAAGGTGGCTACACCGTTCATGGTACGGTTAGAGATAAAAATAATACTCAAAAAGTACAGCATCTATTGAAAATGGATGAAGATGCACCCGGATATTTAAAGTTATTTGAAGCTGATTTACTCAACCAAGGTGCTTTCGCTGAGGCCATGCAAGGTTGTGAATTAGTAATCCATACCGCTTCTCCATTCCAAACTCAAGTAAAAAATGCTCAAAAACAATTGATCGAACCGGCTTTAGAAGGGACACGGAATATCTTGCAGTCGGCCAATGAAATAGAAACGGTCAAAAAAGTGGTCTTGACTTCTAGTGTGGTAGCAGTAATGGGCGACGCGATAGAAATTGAAGATACAGAGGACCATGTTTTTACGGAAGATCATTGGAATTTAAGTAGTGATTTAAAACATCAGCCTTATTCCTACTCCAAAACCCTAGCAGAAAAAGAGGCTTGGCGGATGAATCAAGATCAAGAGCGTTGGCATTTGGTGGTAATTAATCCTGCTTTTGTATTGGGCCCTTCATTAAGTAATCGAGTGGATGGGACAAGTACAACTTTTGTCAAGAATCTGGTTGATGGTACTTTTAAAAGTGGATTGCCAAATATCTATTTTGGTATCGCCGATGTGAGGGATGTTGCTCAAGCGCATATCAATGCTGGCTTAATGCCACATCCTAGTGGTCGGCATATTACAGCTGCAGAAACATTGCCAATGTTGGGAATCGCACGTATTATTAAATCTTTTTTTGGAAAAAAATACCCAGTACCCAAACAACAACTACCAGCTTGGGCCATGTACCTGGTTGGTCCCTTTCAAGGCTTCAGTTGGAAATATATCCGT
>CAXIDD010000120.1:0-10836 GCA_964021975.1 uncultured Saprospirales bacterium
AGAGCCTCAAGCGGCCTTAACACAGCAAGTCGACTGGTACTTGGCCATGGCACATTATCAGAATAAAGATACTGCCAAGGCTAAAGTTATTTTCCAAAAGATTGCACAACAAACAGATCATTATCGGAAAATGCAGGCGGCGGAGTTGTTGCGGAGCTTAGAATAGTTTTTTTGAACCAAACAAAAATCATATACCAATAGATCACTAAATTATAATGCCGCAAAACAAAAATTAAACCTCTGCTAAATATTCATGCACAAACTTAATGGCCATTGCTCCCTCACCTACGGCAGAGGCTACTCTATTCATTGCCCCAGCGCGGACATCCCCGGCCGCAAAAACTCCAGGAATACACGTTTCGAGTAAGAAGGGCGTACGGTCCAGTTTCCAAACTTTATTAAAGCTATCATATTGGGCGAGTTCTTTACCGGTTTCAATAAACCCTTTGTCATTGCGAATGATATGTCGTTCTAACCAATCCGTTTGTGGTCGGGCCCCAATAAAAATAAATAAGGCAGCTGCATCAACCGTTGAGCGGCTTTGATGCTCCATATCTTCCAATACCAATTGTTCTAAGTAATTATCGCCCATGGCTTCTACTACTTGTGTTCGTCCCTGGACTTCGATATTATCAATGCTGTTGATTTGATCAATCAAATAAGAGGACATGGTAGCTGTCAAATCAGGTTTTCGAATCAAAATATTCACTTTATGGGCGAACTTAGACAGGTAGACAGCTCCTTGTCCTGCGGAATTTCCACCACCAATTACATAGACCGTTTTGTTGGAGCAAGCATTGGCTTCAGTAGTTGCGGCACCGTAGTATACCCCAGCTCCTGTAAAACCATCAACGCCTTTGGCTGGTAATTTGCGGTAATCAACTCCAGTAGTTATGACCAATGATTTTGCGGTAACTGAATTACCATCCGCCAAATGGATGATCTTATAATGATCCTTTAATTCAATATCAACAACAGCTTGCGGTGCCAAGAATTCTATCCCAAAACGAGTGGCCTGCGTAATGGCTCGACGTGTCAACTCTGCACCACTTAAACCTTTTGGAAAGCCTAAATAATTTTCAATTCTGGAACTTGTACCAGCCTGCCCCCCCGGTGCTCTTTTCTCAATGAGCAAGGTTTTCAAACCCTCCGATCCACCATAAACAGCAGCAGCTAATCCCGCAGGCCCCGCCCCGATGATAACTACATCATAAAGATCCGATTGGGCCGTTGGTTGTAGCCCCACTTTGGCGGCTAATTCTTGTGGTGTAGGTGACTTTAATAGAGTACCATCTTCAAAAGTGACAATTGGTAGCTCTTTATTGGTGACACCGTGCAGTTCCAACAATCCTTGCGCTTCTTTATTGGCCTCAATATCCAGCCACTGATAAGGCAATAAATTACCAGATAGAAAATCTTTTAAAGCATGGGATTTTGGAGAATATTGATACCCAATAATTTTAATTCCACGGAAAGCAGGTTTATAAGTTACTTGCCATTCTTCCAACAACTCGTTAAGTACTGGATACAACTTCTCTTCCGGTGGGTTCCAGGGTTTGAGTAAATAGTAATCCAGTTGTACATCATTGATGGCTTTGATCGCTGCTTCAATATCTGAATACGCCGTAATTAATACCCTTTTTGCTTTAGGATAAAATTCTTTAGCTTGTTCCAGAAACTCTACCCCAAGCATTTCAGGCATCCGTTGATCTGATAGAAAAAGAGCAATTTCTTCCCCTTTCTTTTTTAACTCCGCTAGACTGGCTAAGGCTTCTTCTGCCGAAATAGTACTAATGATTCTAAAATCAGACTTGTATTGATTTCGGAGATCTCTACGGATAGAACGAAGTACTTGTTGATCGTCATCTACCGAAAGTATAATTGGTTTCTTTTCTTTTGTTTCGCTCATATTGGGTGCTTAATCCAGGTTTAGGAATTTAGTGTTGCAAAGGTAAACAAATACTAAAGGTTGTATTACCAGGCTCAGATGTTACGCTAATGGTGCCGTTGTGTCGTTCTACAATCCTCCGGGTAATGTCTAGGCCCATTCCAGTGCCTTCTGAGACAGATTTAGTGGTAAAAAAGGTATCAAAGATTTCTCCCTGTATTTCTTTAGGAATACCATGTCCGGTGTCATTAACACTCGCACAAATATAGTCCCCTTCTAGATAGGTCCTTAGCGTAAGTGTTCCACCTTTGTCCATCGCGTCAATGGCATTAACGATCAAATTCGTCCATACCTGATTGAGTTCTCCAACGAAGGCCTTAAATTTAGGTAAGTTTGGATCGAATTCCTTATTGACCTGAATTTGTTTTTCTTTAATCTTATGTTTCAAAATTAGAGTGGTGTTTTTAATACCGTCTCTTATATCTGTATACTCCATAGCGCTACCGGGATCCATATGAGAATACTCTTTTACGGAGGATACTAGTTCTGCAATCCGATCTGCTGATTCTTGAATCTCATTCACCAGTTTTTCTAGGGAAAGAGTACTTTCAATCCACCAAAGAATGACGCGCAAACCTTCTCCTTCTAATATGTCTTCTATTTCAGTAAGATCTTCCGGGGTCACTCCATAATCCACAAAGGTTTCTACTAAATCATCTCCATCGTCAATGTCGTGATCCTCCAACCAATCGGTCAAATCATCAAAGGCATCCTGACGATCAAGCAAAGATAGCTCATCAATTGGATTACGGAGCTTTTCAAAAAGGATGGCATTGACTTGGTCTGTCTGTTCGGGTGTAATCCGGATGGTGATGACAGATTTGAATTTTTCTGGAGTAGAATGTATGCTTTGATACAATTCTTTAGCAGAACGCACAATTGCGGAGGCTGGATTATTTAATTCATGGGCTAGACCTGCTGATAATTTACCGAGGGCCATTAATTTTTCATTCTGAGATTGCATTGAAGAAAATTCGCGGATGCGGTTACTCATAGAACCAACAAGTGCCTGAGTTAGCTCATAACTGACATTCACCATTTCTGTAAAACAATCTCGGTGCAGTTCTAAGGAATAGGTATCTTCCAGGGCCACCCCTTCTGCCTTAGCCACTTTCATTCTGGAAAAAGGTAAGACACCCGTTAAATACCCCGAACCCCATACACCTAGTTCTCTGCGTTGGCCATTTTGCTCTCGCCAAACGCTATACTTTCCTTGAATGATGACTTGCATATGGTCTACAGACATACCAGAAGAAAACATTTTCACCCCGCAAGGGTATAATTTATACGCTGACCTATCCACCAACCATTGCAAGGCATCTATTGAAATGTCTTTAAAGGTTTCAAAACTTTGTAGCGTCAAAGCTAAATCTGGTGTTTTGGGAATAATTTGTACTTCTTGTACTTGCATAATGAGGACAATTTTGAATGCTTGACGTGATGAGGTATCGAATAAGGCGCCTTAATTGCTAAGGCAGTTCTTCACTTTAGAAAACTTGGTATATTTGATACTTTAAATATACAAATGTTAGCGCGTATAAGTTGAATTCCTTTAGTTCAGCAATTTATTAAATCAGCAAATTCTAAATTGGCCTAAAAGTATGTCTATTATCGAGCAGCATATCGTTCCGGCTAGTATCTCAAAGCAGCGTCTAAGTGATTACTGTTGTGGGGTTTTCACCGCTTTGCCTTCTCGTAAAGGTGTTAAAAAAGCCATTAAAGCAGGAAGGATTTTACTAAATGGGCGTACTGGACAAACAGGAGATTGGGTTTTGCCCGGACAAACGATCCAGGTTTTGGCAGATAATCGGCCGCTCACAAAGATCTATGAGCGAAAACTACCAGTCTGCTTTGAAAATGATTATTTCGCAGTGATCAATAAACCAGCCGGTATTCCAGTAAGTGGCAATCAATTCAAAACGATCGGTAATATGCTCGCTTACAACTTAGAAATTAGCGCTCATATTGATGCCCTGGCTAGACCTTACCCTTTGCACCGATTGGATGCACCAACTAGTGGGTTATTACTCGTTGCCAAAACAGCTAGCGCACAGCTGAAACTAGGGCCTCTTTTTGCTAACCGACAGATCAAAAAAACATATCAAGCCATTGTTTGTGGTACAACACAAGGCCATGGACAAATTGATTTGGTGGTAGATGGCAAATCTGCAATCAGTCATTTTCAGCGAATCAGAACGGGGCCTTCAATCAAGAATGGAACTTTATCCTGGCTAAATCTTCGGCCGGAGACGGGGCGTACCCACCAATTGCGTATTCATTTGGCATCTATTGGTCACCCGATCATGGGAGATCAGTTGTATGGTGAGGACGGAAAGGTGTACCGTGGCAAAGGCTTGTTTCTATGCGCAACAGGACTGTCGTTTACAGATCCTTGGACCCAAGAATCCTTTCAATTGGAAATTCCTGCTCCCGCTAAGTTTGAGAAGTTGATGGTCAGGGAAGCCGGGATGTGGGAGCGATTTCAATTGGGTAAATAGGGTTTTATTTTACCGCATCCGCAAATCCGAAAGCACCGTAAAAGTCTGATTCAAATCTTCGTTACTCACCAATACCGTGAATTCATTGGAAGTAGAGATCAGCTCTACTAAATTGATTCCCTTCCAGGCCAATTCCTTGAGGATGTAATAGTAGACTCCATACAATTGACGGTTCTCTTTTGGGAGCATCAAAGTAATGGCCGAAAGGTTTTCCCTTTTAGATTGTAAAGTTTCTCTCGCAAATAATTGATGTACCTCTTCTTGTACCGCATCCGTAACAATGATGGTCGTTTCTGATACACCTTGAGAAAAAGAATAGAAAGAATTCGCATAACGATTGTGAATCACTTGCAATAAGCGACCAATACCTTGGTATAAAGTAGCTGAATTACGGAAGGTAAAATCAACTAAGTTAGAGCGCACACCAATGTCACTTAATTGAGAAAAAAACTGTTTCAAACCACGATCTACGTATACCAATTCACCAAATTGTAACCGGTTAATGGCCATCACAATAGCACTTTCCCTCACGTCCTTCCCAAGTCGCTTGGCAACTTCTGGCTGTAATCGACGTGCTAGTGAAGAAACATTGATTAAGCCATCTTGCAAAGCTTCGGTCAAAAAAGGAGAAGTCTCGACTAAGTCTTGAACAACTGTAGATATTTTTATCAAAACGTTTAATTTTTAACAAAAAAAAGAAAAAAAGTACAAAATCCACAAAAACTTTCCCTTTATCCTCAGAGCCTATACTTTTGTACTCGAACAAACAACAAAAAAATTATTCAAGCTCAAGGGTGAAAAGAAAAACAAAAACAATGCAGGTTTTAAAATTTGGAGGTACATCAGTAGGAAGCGCAGAACGCATGCAACACGTTGCTCAGTTAATTCAAGGTGGCGCTCCAAAGATTGTTGTTTTATCTGCTGTCTCCGGGACAACCAACAAACTAGTCGCTATTGCGGAAGCCTTAAAACAAAGCAATTCTGCTCTGGCACAAACCCGTCTTGAAGCATTAGAACTAGAATACCAAACCTTAATCCAAGATTTATTACCTCAAGCATTATTGCCTCAAGCCAATCAACTATTAGAGACTCGGTTCTCTGAAATTCGGGCACTATTTAATAGACCATTTACCTTGAGTGCGGAGAAAGTAATTTTAGCACAGGGGGAATTAATTTCTACCCATCTATTCCAGTTATACCTCGAAAGTATTGAAGTATCATCGGCCTTATTACCGGCTTTAGACTTTATGAAGATCGATGAAAACCAGGAGCCTGATTTTGCCTATATCAGAGAGCGTTTACAGCTGATCTTGGAAGCTTATCAGCAGGAAGCAGTACTGATCACTCAAGGCTATATTTGTAGAAATGCCCATGGTGAAGTGGATAATCTCCAACGTGGTGGTAGTGATTATACCGCTACTTTGATCGGAGCCGCCATTCAAGCCCAGGAGATTCAAATCTGGACGGATATTGATGGTTTACACAATAATGACCCACGGGTAGTCAAATACACAACACCTGTACGTCAGGTTTCGTATCGGGAAGCGGCAGAGTTGGCTTTCTTTGGGGCTAAGATTTTACATCCAACCTGTGTTATTCCAGCCGAACAACAAAATGTGCCGATCCGTTTGAAAAACACCTTTGCACCGGATGCAGTCGGGACATTGATTTCACAACAAGGTTCAGGACAAAGGCTTACAGCAATTGCTGCTAAAGGTGGCATTACGGCATTGAAAATTCGTTCTGGTCGGATGTTGAATGCGTATGGATTCTTGCGCAAGGTGTTTGAGGTATTTGAAGCCTATCGGACCCCCATTGATATGATCACCACTTCAGAGGTATCCGTATCTTTAACGATTGATCAGGATGAAAACCTTCCTGCTATTTTACGAGACCTTAGGACTTTTGGTGAAGTATCTGTAGACGAGGACCATACCATCATTTGTATTGTCGGAGATGCCCTGAACGAGCACAAAGGATACACCAAACATATTTTTTCAGCTTTAGAGGAAATTCCAATCCGTATGGTGTCTTACGGAGGAAGTAATAATAATATTTCCATCCTGGTACCTAGTGCTTATAAAAATCAAGCCCTGCTCAATTTACATGAGCAATTATTCACAAAACATGTTGATTATCAATCAATTGAAGATTGATAAAGTCTGCCTAAAAACCTAAAGAAACTTAATTTGGTTAGAGCAAAATTAAGGATTGAGATTTGAGTCCGCCATCTTGGCGGACTTTTTTTTGGGGAAAGTGTGACTTATTAAATCAGGGCCGTCTTAAAAAAGAATTAGAAAAAGTATACTTGTTAATTAAGTAACTTTTTAGGGGAACACATGTCTGAATCCGCTCTTATTAAAGAGCGGATTTTTTTGTTTAGTGCCAGAAAATAAATATCCGTTTTTTTTCATCATCCCTAACCCTCTTCTGTATTCTGAAAGTTAAAGTTGAATCCAATCTTTTTATTAGGCTCATCGTCATCGTAATCTTCCCACTTTGTGATTTCCTGTACAAATTCTTCCATATGCCGAACAAAATAGGGGTCTCTTAATTCCTCCGGCCGATAAATAGCAATGGTTTTGGGGGGATTGGGCTCGCCATAATTTTCAATATAAGGATACTGTATCATCACTATCACTTTGCCATTAAAAAGCTGTTGGTAAATTAAGGAGCCATTGTGCTTAATTAAATGGCGCTTGATATCGTCTCCCAATTTTTGATACATCCCACTTTTTGACTCTCCAAGGCTGATTACAATAGCCTGAAGGTTTTCCATATCGCCTTTGGTTTCTAATTTAGCACCAAGGCCGGTGACGTTAATTAATTCTTGTAATTTATTGATAATGGTTTCTTTGAGCTCATCATTCCAGGCTGCTCGATAGTTTTCTGTATTTTGAAGTACTTCCTTATATTGAGCGACCTTACGGTTGAGGTTAACTAAATGTGTGTCCATTAATTAGTTGTTGTATTGTTGAAGTAATGAGTTGTCGAATTGAACGATTCATCCTAAAAATAAGAAAAGTATGCTGTTGGCACTTGATATTGGTAATTCAAATGTAGTACTAGGAATACATAACGGTAAGGAATGGCTTAATATTTGGCGTTTCCCAACTTTGGTATCCGAAAACCCTATCTTGTTTTATCAGGATAAAATTGGTAATCAGTTTATAGAAAATGGTCTTTTATTAACAGACATTGACCAGGTCGTCATTAGTTCTGTTGTACCTGAACTAAAAGAACCTTTTCGGGTGTTGGTTAAAGAATACCTGGGCCTAGAACCACTGATTTTAGGTTCTGATCTGTATGATCATCTAAAATTAAAAACGGAACGTCCTGACGAATTAGGGACTGATCTTTATGCCAATGCAACAGCGGCGCATCATCTATTCCAGCAAGATTGTATCATCGTAGATTTTGGTACTGCGCTGACTTTTACCATCATAGATAGGAATGGAAAGTTATTGGGTGTCAATATTGCACCCGGTTTAAAGACCGCTATTCATGCCTTATTTTTGAAGACGGCCCAACTTCCGGAGGTACCTTTGATATACCCCAAAAGTGTCGTTGGCAAAAACACTACCCACGCCATCCAAAGTGGCATTTTGGTCGGCTACGTAGGGCTGGTTCGACACATGGTTGAAGCCATTCAGGCAGAATTAGGAACCTCATTCAAGCCCATTGCTACTGGAGGGCTAGTCTCTGTTCTTAAGTCTCTTCATTCCTTCTTTTATGCTATTGAGCCCAATTTGACTTTAGACGCGCTCCGGGTAATTGCCGCGCAGATCAAAGTGTAAGAAGCAATAAAATTAAACTATTCCTAATTTCTATCGATTTAAAAAGGTTCTTGATCTAAGAAATCTACTACTACTCTTTATTACCATTATCATTGTAGCATACATTACTACACAATGTATCTTATCATTCATCCGGCCAAAATAAATGACTAATGGAAAATTTTAACCACAAAAATAATTTGAAAACTTTTTGCAGTAAGCATAAATTGGTCATCAATGCTTTAGCTTATGCCTTTTTTATTGTATTCATTAGTGGTGTCTTCACAGAAGCAACCAGCTTTTACAGAACGATGAGTGTACTAATCTTAGCCTTAAGTTCTGGTTTCTTAGCCTCTTGGGTACAAATAAAATATCCCTCTAAACGATGCGCCGGCTAATCTTTCACGTCAGTAATAGCCTACCTAAGAGCACGTCTACAATAAATTCATCATGAAAGATTTCAAATCAAAAAAAGATTTTAAAGGATTTATTTCCCAGAAAAGGAACCTAATCTACGGTCTGATAAATGTGCTAATTATCATAGGTATTAGTGAAATATTTTCACCATCAAAGACTTACTCAGGTACAATTTTGGGAATCCTTTTGGCCTTGGGCGCTGGCGTTATTATTTTGCGAATAACCTATAAATATACACCTAGAGATAGTGATTACTAGTCTTTATAATATTTATTGATTACAAATCCAGTTCTACTTCATAGCTTCCGATTTCTTTCCGATCAAACTCAAAACCTCTGCGTTGAAAAATGTGGATCATTGCGGCGTTGGAGGAAAGTACTGTTGCGACAATCTTATTTATCTTGCGGGATCTAGCAATTTCAAGAATATAATCCGTCAATAAATTCCCAAGGCCTTGTCCGTGCCAATGGTCTGAAATCAAAATGGAATATTCGGCCGTTTCCCGCCAGGCGTCCTCAATGATGCGGACTACTCCAATAATTTCCTCTTGACCATCTTTTTTCACCGTTGCTACAATGGCCATTTCTCGATCATAATCAATATTGACAAACTTGGTCATTAGATTATGGGTGAATTGAGGTACAAATCCAAAGAATCGCATGTACATCGACTCGCTAGAGACGCCTTCCAAAAAGCGAAACATTGCCGGTTCATCCTCTGGGCGAATCGGGCGTAATTGAGCAGCCCCACCCTTTTTTAATTGGACATCTTTAACCCATTGTTGTGGATAAGGAGAAATCACCAAATGATTGTGCACCAATTCATCCGGTGAGGAGAGCACTACCCGTGCATCTAGCGCTAGTCCACCTTGAGTATCCATCACATAAGGATTTATGTCAATTTCATTTATCTGCGGAAAATCCATCACTAGATAGGCGAATTTAATCAACAGAAAATACAATTCATCCAATTGAACTCCCGCCTGACCTCGAAAACCTTTAAGTAGTTGGTAGATCTGCGTGTCTTGTACCATCCTGGCGGCCAGAGCCATATTCAGCGGGGGCAAACCCATTCGGGTATCTTTATAGATCTCTACCGCAATCCCGCCTCGGCCAAAAACGACTACTGGTCCAAAAACAGGATCTTTTTTGGCACCAATGAGTAACTCATAACCCTTCTTAATCATGCGTTCTACGAGTACGCCTTCTATTCGGGCATCAGGTTTATAATGTTTTGCATTTTCCAGGACTTGCTGGAAAGTCTCTTTCAATTCCTTTTCGGAGCGAATATTTAATTTAACGCCTCCCGCTTCCGTTTTATGCAAAATATCAGGAGAGGCAATTTTTAATACAACCGGATAAGCCACTTCTTTTGCGAAAGCTAAGGCAGAAGCTTCATCTGTACATACAGCGTTTTTACTCACTTCAATTCCATAGCTCCCCAATAATTGTTTAGCTTCACTTTCCATTAGATTAGTCCGTCCTTCAGAATAAGCCTGCTCAATAATTTGAGAAGCCATTTCTTTATTGGCTTCAAAGCCCTCTGGAATCGCAGAAGGTGTTTCGTACAACAATTCCAGGTCACTGGTATATCGATACATTCGCAGAAAAACATCAACGGCACTTTCTGGATACCGGTAATTAGGCACCCCACCCTGCTCAAGGGTCTCTCTGCCTTCAGCAACGTCAGCTTCACCCATCCAACTTGCCAAAACAGGTTTTTTAGATCTTTTGACTGCCTCTGCGACCGCTGTTGCAATGGCATTAGGATCCGTCATAGATTGAGGGGTCAGGATGACCAATAAGCCATCTACATTAGGGTCTTTTAATACACTTTTTATGGCTAAAGTGTATTTCTCAGCACCCGCATCACCTAGCACATCTACGGGATTACCGTGACTCCATGCGGCAGGCAAACCTTCTTCTAATTTAGCAATCGTCCCTTCTTCTAGATTAGCCAACACCCCTCCATTCCGGATTAAATAATCAGTGGCCAATACGCCTGGCCCACCCGCATTCGTGACAATAGCTAAGCGCTTACCTTTGGGTCGAGGTTGCATGGCTACAGCTTGTGCCATGTTGAATAATTGGGCTACCGTATCAACTCGAATGACGCCAGCACGCTGGAAGGCCGCATCAAAAACAGCATCATTGCCCGCTAGTGTCCCTGTGTGCGAAAGGGCTGCTTGTCCGCCCTC
>CAXIDD010000121.1:0-10806 GCA_964021975.1 uncultured Saprospirales bacterium
GATCCATACTACTGGTGAAAAATGACCCTGTTATAGCAGCTGATCTTTTGCGTTATGTGCAGAAGTGGGAGTATGAAATTTACGCAGAGCATGACAACATGCTGGATGCCATTTTATCCATTCAAAAAGATCCACTAAAGCTACCAGATGTTTTATTGGTAGACCTCCCATTTGTTCAACAGGAAGCTTACTTTCGGCTGATTAAAATCTTCCTGTTTTTATATCCAGTTGCAGTAATTATCATAAGTGGCACCCACACCTGCGAATGCGGACGCTTCGAGGTAGATTTGTCCAAATATTTATTGCCTTTACCCTTTTCCGAAGTTCAATTGCAACGTACTTTGAGCAAAGCAGGATAGCTTGTAGCGGTTAGTAAAAAATGTTCAAAAGGAGTCTTTAATTTGCTTGCTGCTTAAGCAAAGGTGTGTCATTTTTTTGCTACAATCTAGAAACCATTCTATTTTTCGAGAAAGCCCATTATATTTGTGGCTGCTTTTCTGAAAACGTTAATAAAATGTCGGCAAAAGAAGGCCAGGAAGCTCAATTTCTCCATACAGTGACGGAAATAATTGAAAAAAACATCCAAAATGATGACTTTTCAATTGAGCAGTTATGTCAGGAATTGAACCTAAGTCGGACACATTTACACCGTAAAATTAAAGCGGCTACCGACCTTTCTACCTCGCTCTTTATTCGGAAAATTCGTTTGGAGAAAGCAAAGGAGCTTTTAGAAAAAACCGACCACAATATTTCTGAGATTGCCTATTTAACGGGTAATAAAAGTCCTCAGAATTTCAGTAAATATTTTATTGAAACTTATGGCATTAGCCCTAGTGCTTATCGAAAAAAACTGAAAACGTCCGTTCAAAAAAAAGTGGATGCAATTACCTTTGATCCCAAGCGGACTAGCGCCTCAAAATGGCAAAAAATGGGCGTTGCTGGCTTAGTATTGGCCTTAATGTGTATCCTAGGTTTTGCAGGTAGGCAATATTTTTTTCCTGTAAAAACGAATTCAAATAACCTGGGATCAGCATCTTCATCGATTGCGATACTGCCTTTTCAAGGAGAAAGTAGACTAGAGGATGATTTTCTGAGTGAAGGTATTGTTGAGGACATTTTAGCTAAATTAATGCCATTTGAAAATATAAAGGTCATTTCTAAAGCTTCTACGGAGCAATTTAAAGATACCAAGAAAAATATTCAGCAAATAGGAAAAAGACTTGAAGTACAATATGTACTTACTGGAAAAATTAGGGCTAATAAAGATCTGATTACAATTCAGGTAGAACTCATCCAGGTAGCTGATCAGCAATTAATTTGGACCAAGCGGTATGAGCAGCCTAAGGAGGAGCTATTGGCCATGCAAGTAGTAGTAGCTGAAAACATTGCTAAGGCTTTAAATCAAACACTTGATCCGAAATTAAAACAAAGAATAGAACGAATACCAACGTCTAATTCAGAAGCGTATACCGCATTTTTAAGAGGTCGGCATTTAATGCGTAGCAGAACCCAGGAAAATTTGCTTAAAAGCTTAGATCAATTCTTATTGGCACTTGATTTAGATCCTGAATTTTCGGAAGCCTATGAGAGTATAGCGCGAGCTTATCACTTGATGATTAATCTGGGATATACAACAGCTCAAGCGGAAGAATTTGAAAATTTCGCTGAAAAAAACATCTTGAAAGCGATCGAATTTAACCGCTCTAATGGGACCGCTTATGCCATTTTAGGAAATTTATATGCTGATCAATACCGCTGGGAAGAAGCGATTTCTGCTTTTAATATTGCATTGGAACTCTCTCCTAAAGATGCGCTGGTAAATTACTGGTTTAGTTTAAAAATGCGGTCCATTGGAGATTTTGACCAAGCCTTAAAGTATCACCAAATTGCGAGTGATTTAGATCCATTACACCCAGTCATTCACGCAGGTTATGTATATACTAGTGCTCTAGCCGGAGATTTTGAATTGGCCAATGAAATACTCGAAAAGGTAGAACCGATTATGATCAATTCCTTTTTGTTTTACTTTGTTAAAGGAAATTTATTGCTTAGGCAAGGTGATTTTGAAGGAGCGATTCCTAATTATGAAAAAGCACTAGAACTTAATCCAAGCTTTAAACCATCAGAATCCGATATGATGTATAGCTTGGGTAAATTGGGACAAAGGCAAGAGGTCCTGGATTATCTGGAATCCTTAGATCAAACTCGGGGTATTGATTGTCTAAGAGCCGCTAAAGCTTTTATGGGGCTAGAAGAACCAGATGCCGCGCTCAATTCCTTGAAACAGGCCGCTGATTTTGGGGTCATAGATGACGACTTTTTAGCAGAGCCTATCTTCGCTAGTTGGCGCAATCATCCAATTTATCTGGATATTTTGGAACGCTATAATCTAGCTCCTTTTGCCGATGCCCTCGAATTTGACTTGAACTAAATTCTAGCCCAAATCCTGGCAGATGGAACAATAAACCAAACAATGGAACAATAAACTAAGTAATGGTAACAATGTAAAATGTACCAATCGACACTTGGGAATACCTTTGTATGGTACGAAATAACTAATTTGATTAGGAAAAGTTGGGCATAAATTATTCAAGCATTTATCACCTCAATCATTCCTCATTTAGTGAAGAAGAATCCTTCAGAAAACACCTAGAAAACATACATGGTTCGTAAGATTGATGCTTCAATTTTGGGGACCTTTTTTTATGCCCCTAGCATCCAATAACTAAGCAGTCTTTGGGGCAGTTCTTCGAGTAATTACATGATCTCTGCCTCTGGCCTGACCAGATGATCCAGAGCATAGATGACCTCTCCCGTCTCATTATTCTTGATGTTTGCCTGTTCAATAATATTCTCTTCTTGTCTGTAATAACGACCATTCGCTTTGTCCAAATCGGGAACTCAAATAAAGGAAAGATAACGGTTACGACCTGAATGATTAGCCATGCAGTCACTCCATAAATAATAGCTTCTTAATTCTTGAACAAGAAAATTAAACAGAAGTAGTGGGGGCTTGTAATTGTTGATACTAATTTAGGTTTTATATTCTAAATAAGTGGCATTAATCCTCCTCCACATCTCCATCTTCTGATAATAAAATAGCGGCATTGCGCGTACTCGGGAATTCCGAAAGGGTAATCACCAAAACGGAAGTTAAAGGAATCGCAATAGCTAAACCGACAATCCCCCAAAGTGCCCCCCAAAAAGCTAGAGAAAAGAGGACAATAGTTGGGCTCAAATTCAAGGTCTGTCCAGAAATCTTAGGTTCTACAAAACTACCCATTAAGGTTTGGACACCTTGGATAGCTAAGAAAACAAACAAACCAATCAACAAGGACTCAAATTGAAAAACAGCCAATAAAGCAGGAAGAATCGTCGCAATAAATGCCCCTAAATAAGGAATGTAATTCAAAAGGAAAATTAGAAATGCCCAAAGCACAGGGAAGTCTACACCAAACAAAAGTAGAATGATGTAGCTAATTAGACCCGTTAGAAAACTGACAAAAGTCTTGACGGAAATGTATTGCTGGACGGCCTCCCCAATTCGCTCTAAAACAGATCGGACATCGCTGAATTGCTCCGAATTGGAAACCATAGCTCTTAATTTAAGCGGAATGGTTTTTCTTTCCGAAAGCATAAATATGCTGTAGAGTAAGATCATGAATAGATTACCCAAGATAGACGAAAAGGAGTTGAATGCTCCGGAGATGACTCTGTTGATCTCTTCGGAATCAACCTGCTCTCGGACAGCCTTACTAATGTCTTCGGCACCGGTCAAATCACCTAATTGGATCAATAGATTGTCATAGGCGACTTCATATTCGGGGATCTTTTTGGAGATTTGATTCACATTAGCTGAGACGATTTCTACAATGATGATCCCAGAACTTACGACTAGTGCTAAAACCAAGATACTCCGCAGCCACCTGGGTAACGAGCGGCCTCCCAGTTGGATCCTTCCCATCAATACGACCAATTCATTCACCAAGAAGGCTACAAAAATTGCATAGATAAATGGAATTAATAAACCTTTGAAGTAGATTAAAATACCCAGGCTAATGGCTACTGCAATTAGCCATAAACTACCTCTGAGTAAAGGGTTGATTTTATTGTTGTCTTGTTGATCCATAGGTTTAAATGATCTTCGATTGTACAATGAAATGTATAGATAGTAGATAGCTAAAGTATTCAGACTTCAGCTATCTACTATCACTATCAAGTAACGGCTCCTCCATTATTGGTTCCCTTCCGATAGGCATTGTTAAAATACTTTTTCAAAAAAGCCTCTGAGTTTTCCCACAAAATACGCTTCACCCAAAATGCTGGGGATTCATTAAAAATATAGGCGCGATATTTGTCAAATTTAGGATTTTGATTGCGGCGCATCTTTTCCCAAAATTGCACCAATTGATTTTCTAAGTCGTGCAAATTTTCAGCATAGTAAAAAATATCCTGCGGGTTAATCACACCCTCGTAATCACTGCCAATACAGATGTGAAACCAGGCTTGATCTCCATTGACTTGATTGTCCCCCAAATCATTACAGGTCTTCAAAATATAAAAAAATTGATTCATCAGAATGGATAACTCAACATCTTGTAAAATGGCTTTTAAGCGATTGATTTCGGCTAGATGTTTGGCTATTTTATCTTTCAACCTGGAGACTTTAACAGGGTCGGGGGCTACATTATCTTGTTCCGCTTCGATCTTTAGTTCTTCTAAGGCCTTCCGGTCTTTGATCCATTTGACCATTTCGTTTTTCAGGCAATCTTTATTGTAATGAAAGCGGGCGTGTGGCCGTTCATTTTCTAAACGAATGCGTTCTCTTTCTGCAGGGTCACGACCCAAAACAGTGGTATCTGCGGGTAATAAAGTGGCCAGTTCTTCGGTGTCCTTGGGTAGTTTTTTGCCAACCAAACGTTTTTCATCCAGCATAATGCCCATCAAGCCTCTAGTCTCCACAATGTCAATAATCTCTTCATCAAACATATTGATGGAGGCGGAATTGAATTCGCTGCGATTTTTGAACCGCGCCCTCAATTCGTCTCGATTAGTTCGCTTCCTACTAGACTCAAAAAGACTACGGCCATTGGCTGCGGTGTGGGTTTGGATGAATGGGATTTGGTCGTCAGGATGATCGGTATTGTGCTGCTTAATGTACGCCCGAAAATCGATTCTTGCCTGTCGACTCATATGTTTGGTATCGATCAAAACCCGACCGTGGCCAATCGTTTTATCCAACAGTAAATCAATGACTTTGCGGCCGTTTTCTTTTAAACCTAAGTTATAGAAATGGACTTTTCTGTTTCTTCCTTCCACTTTGGTCCGACCTCCTTGTTTTAATAATATTTTTGGAGCACCCACAAAGCTTTCAGCATGGCCACACAAGAAATTATATTGATGATGGGCCAAGGAAAGGATGAATAATGGCACCTTCGTTTTGAAATCGGTGATGTTTTGAGTTAAGGTCGTTAATACTTCCGTCGTTCTGCCTTCTTTATCGGCGTCTAAGAGTCGTTTAAAACCACCGGAGTGTTCCAAAAAAGCATTGGACCCTTCAATGGAGGTAATTAGAGCAATCCTTCCATCTTGAACAATTTGGACACTGTGATCATAATCTTTCGCAATCTCAAATCCTAAGATTCCTTGATTGGCATCTCCTTTATTTTGATTGTCCACCAGAAATTGGTAGGCACCAAGCAATTCATTGTAATAATGAAAGATTCCTTTCTTTAGGTTTTGCAATTGATCTACCTCATAGCCGGTTAGCGTTGCGATGACCCTCAAGGTGACGGGGCCTAGTTTAGCTAGCTCGACTGCATCATTGATTTTCGTGTTTTGGAGGATAAATCCAAGTATCGCTGGGCCTGTTTTGTATTGTGTGAAAACCCTTTCTAATGGATATAAGGAAATACACATTTTACGGATATTACTCTTGGAGAGTGATTCCATATGGAGTTGAGAAGTCGTGTTAATATCTTTGGCCAAAGCATCGACCAAGGGTGAAATATTCTCTTTGGGTCTAAAACGCTCCCGGTTGATCTCATCATCGGGCGGAAAAGCCTTTTGGGAGTAGATCGTATTTGAGTTAAAGGGTTTTAATGACAGATGTGCATGGAAATCAAAAATCATGGTGGCGTTTTGCCTTGAAAATAATATTTACTTCACGTAAAACCAATTAACCATGATCTCAATTGCGATCTATTCTAAAAACAAGAGGAAAGTTGGTTTAAACTTGCTCGGATAAGCTCTTTTCAGGTTCAATAGCATGCAACTTTCTATTCTTCAAGTTTGTTTAAAAATACACATTCACAGCCACTATGACTACGAGTACTACCATTCAACCGAACTCTTCTAATCTATGTGAAGAAGTACAATACCTTCCTTTTAAGACTTTCATTGGACACATGGAGCGGGCAGAAACGAAGATACCTTATACTTCAACGTTTAGTTTTAAGCCCTTTTTTGAAAAAATGAAAGCCAACAGAGGTCATACCAAGCATGCAATAGAGGATCCTTTCTTATTAGATTTGGAGCAAAATATTGCTAGTCTTATGGCTTCTCAAGACCAGGATAACTTTGAGAAAAGACAAGCAGTGATTTCAACCCTTTTTCCTGCTTTGTTTTATGAAGGTCAAATTGGGTTTGTTGCCAAACCATTCAATAAAGAATTCTTTTACATAACCCCAGCCCTACAAGAAGTATTTGAGTCGGAAGACTGGGAAGTGAAAATTGCAGGTAAATTAAAAGAAGCTAAGATGGGGAGCCCTGCCATTGAAGCTGGTAAACTAATCTTAAATACACTCTATGATCAAAAGTTTGAATCTAAGGTCTATCAAACCATGTCTTTCCGGCATAGAGAAACCTTCTGTGAGCGGTATTTTAAAGTTAATATCATTTTTGACTATCTAAAAACAACCGCCCTCAAGCCACTTCCGAATCTCACGGAGGAAAAGATGCACCAGCTTTTTAATGAATGGGAAAATGAGGACTATTGGTTGGAGCAATTCCCACCGGATGACTTTGTTTTTGAGGGCTTAATAATCGGTTATATTGAAGAAGTGACCGAACAGGAAGTTCTTTCCTTGATGAAAGAAATGATGATTGCAGGACCAGATGATGAAGGACCAGAAGATGCAGAATTAATCCGTATTAAACTCAATAATATGGTGCGTTCTTTTCTTCAAATGCCGGATGTTACTTTCGGCAATTTATTAAAACGTGATTTTAAATATGCAGAGTTGGTGTCCTGGAGTGTAATTGGTGACCTAGAAACATTACACCAGTTTAAAAATGAGGAATTTATTCAGAACCCAACTTATGGGAAGGTGATAAGCACCGAAAAAGCATTAATTATTGGTGACTTAAAGGAAGTTGAAAACCCTTCTAGAATTGAATTGCACTTATTAGAGAAAGGCTTCCGTAGCCTTTTATTAGTCCCACAAAAAGACAAAGATGGTCAAGTTATTGGGGCGATAGAGTTGGCGTCCCTCCAAGCGTATCGCTTCAATAAACAATTGTTAGCTAAAATAGAACCAGTACTTTCCCTTTACCTAATTGGAGCCAACCGCTGGATTCAAGAAGTAGACAATAGTGTTAATCTTTTTATTCAGCAACAATTTACTTACATTCATCCTAGTGTGCAATGGAAGTTCCAAGAAGTGAGTCAAAAGTTTTTATTTGAAACCAGAATAAAGGAAGATATCCCAGTTTTAGAGCCCATCATATTTAAGAATGTCTATCCTTTGTATGGGCAAGCAGATATTGTGGGCTCTTCGGAAATTCGGAATCGATCCATTGAGGCCGATATGCTGGATAATTTACAAAGGGTTCAAACTGTTATTAAAGCCTTTCGAGCACAATTGGAATTCCAGCTGCTAGATGTCTATCAGGCCAAAACGGAAGCATTTATCCAAAGATTAGAAAATGGTGGTTATGTCTCCAGTGATGAATCTCAAATTGTAGAATTATTGGCCAAGGATATCCATCCTTTGTTGCGAGAACTTAGCCAGCGATTTAATCAACTGCCTAAAGATCTATTAACGGATTATTTTGATTATCTCGATCCCGTTTTAGATCTGGTCTACCGCCAGCGGAAAGATTATGAAGAAAGTGTTCTTTTGTTGAACAGTCAAATTGCCAATTACATTGAAGCCGAAGTAGCCAAAAAACAGGAAGTGCTGCCGCACTTTTTTGAAAAATACGTAACGGATGGCGTAGAGTATAATATGTATCTAGGGCAATCACTTCTTTCTGAGGGGAAGTTTAGTCATTATTTTCTGGAAGACTTTCGCCTTTGGCAGCTCTTATTAATGTGCAGTGTGACGCGCTTAGTGGAGGAGCAAAAAAGTAAATTACCCGTATCACTTTCTACCGCTCAACTCATCTTCGTTTACAACAATGCCTTAAGCATTCGCTTTAAAATGGATGAGAAGCAATTTGATGTAGATGGCGCCTACAATGTCCGATATGAAATTCTCAAAAAACGAATCGACAAAGCCATCATTAAAGGCACAGGCGAACGCTTGACCCAAAAAGGAAAGATCGCCATCGTGTGGCTCCAAGAAAAAGATCGGAATGAATATTTTGAATACCTAATGCATCTATTACATCAAGGTTACATCACCGATGATATTGAAGAATTGGAGTTGGAACCATTGCAAGGTGCAGCTGGCCTGAAGGCCCTTCGAGTGACCGTGGTTAATTAAGGTTAAAGTTTACCTTTAAAGGGAAGGAATGCAACACTTTTATCGTCTAACTATAAACATCATTAAAGATGTTGATTACAGTTATCATAAAATTGAGCATCATGTTACGCAAGACGACTTTTCTATTTCTCTTTTTAGCACTTCCAATTCTCCTTATGGCCCAGCCACCAGCAGGAGGTAATAGACCCGCTCCTCCAACTATTGTAGGGCAGGTTTTAGATGTTAATTCGAACCTCCCCGTCGAATACGCCACGGTCACACTATTAGATACGCTGAACAATACTGTTGTTGATGGTACCACTACAGATGTTGATGGGAAATTTGTAATTCGAGTTAGAGGTAAATCCCCAGTACTTGAAATTAGTTTTATAGGATACCAACCGCTCCGAATTACAGATATTAAATTTGTAGGAGAAAAAGCAGATCTAGGGAAGATTCAGTTAAAATCTGATGCAGAAGTGCTGGATGAAGTAGTGGTCAGAGCAGATAAATCCACTACAGAGTTCCGATTGGATAAGCGTGTGTTTAATGTAGGTCAAGACCTGAGTAGTACCGGAGCTAGTGCGCTTGAGGTACTGAACAATGTTCCCTCTGTGAATGTGGATATAGAAGGGACCATTACCCTTAGAGGAAGTGGTGGGGTCCAGGTCTTGATTGATGGTCGGCCTTCTGTTTTAGCAGATGAAGGAAATGCTCTGGGGACGATCACTGCAGATATGATAGATAAAATTGAGGTAGTCACCAACCCTTCTGCCAAATATGAAGCGGAAGGTACTTCGGGAATTCTTAACATCATTCTAAAGAAAAATGAAAAGAAAGGCCTCAATGGATCGATTACCTTGAATACGGGTACACCGCACAATCATAGCGTTGGTTTGAGTATTAATAATCGGACGTCTAAGTTTAATTTGTTTTCTCAACTTGGGGTCGGTTATAAAGAGCTTCCTAGTGATGTTGAAAATGTTAATCTGGACAAACTTACTGGCCGTACGATTTCCTCTATAGGGGAAGAATTTAGAAAAGAGACCTTTTATAATTTCATTTTGGGGTCGGATTATTACATCAACGAACGCAATGTGATCACACTTTCAGGGAGTGTTTCCTATGAAGTAGAAGATCAACCATCAAGTACAGCTTTCACCCTTACCGACGCCGAAGATAGAGTCCTTTCAGAATGGGTGCGCACCGAGGTAACGGAAGCCACCAACCCTAAGTTTCAATACGAGCTTAAGTATAAAAAAGACTTTGAGGATAACAAAGACCATGTTTTGTTATTTAGTGCTATCGGTAATTACTTTGGTAATAACGAAACGGTAGGCTTAACTCCTAGTGCTGATCAAATTACCGAGACTGCTTTTGAAGAAGGGAAGTATACTTTTAACCTGGATTATACCAAACCATTTGAAGGTGGGTGGACTATAGAAACGGGAGCCCAGTATCTTGCTAATCACGTGAATAATGATTTTGCGGTAAAAGAGGAAGAAAACGGTGAATTTGTGGTCAATCCTGGTTTAACGAATGTTTTTGATTTTAACCAAAATGTATTAGGCCTCTATGGTACCACCTCTTATGAAGGTGACAAGTGGGGCATAAAAGCAGGATTGAGATTAGAAAATACGGATTTGACAACCATCCTTGAGAATACGGGCGAGACCAATAATAAGAACTTTAATAATCTATTCCCTTCGTTTGCCACTTCCTACAAATTAACAGAAGGCATTTCTTTCCAGGCTGGATATTCTAGACGAATCTATCGGCCTAGACTTTGGGACCTTAATCCATTCTTTAACATTAGGAATAACTTTAGTATTAGAGCCGGTAATCCAGATTTACTTCCAGAGTTTACAGATTCCTACGAGATGAGTAGCATCTTCATTTATGACGATCTATCCTTTAATATCACAGCCTATCACCGATATACAACGGATGTGATTGACCGAGTGTCGACTTTTGAAGACAATGTAAATATCTTTATGCCTTTTAATATTGGTACCAACAGAACCACTGGTTTGGAGGCCAACTTTAAATATGCATTAGGCAAGAATGTAACTTTTAATGGAGACGCTAACTATAATCTTTTTACTAGAGAAGGTACTTT
>CAXIDD010000122.1:0-10788 GCA_964021975.1 uncultured Saprospirales bacterium
CTCAAGAGGGAGTAGCACATCGTCCCGCGAAGTTGTATCAATTTGATCCTGTTAAGTATCAAAAATTCTTGGATGAAGGATTTTCTTTTGAAGTGAAAGAAACTCGCAAGAAAGAGGTTTTAATTGGTTAAGAATCTAGCGCAAGATCGTTCCATAACTATCTCTCAAAATCATTTTCAAAGAAGGATATTGCTCTTTGATTTCATTAAACAGCGCTTCAATCTGCTGTGTATCTTCTAGCTTAAAGCTTCTTAAGAAGGGCTGAGTCGGAATATCTAGTTCTTGCTCTTCCATAACGGTTAAGTCCGTATCACTAGATATTGAAAAATAACCATATTGTCCCTCCCCGATTTCTGCAGCGCTGGTCAAGCTATTTAAGCGGTCAACAAATTGTTGGGCTCCTGGTCTTGATGCTGTACTTAAACTTACGAAGCCCCAAACTAGATGGTCCGGCACCTTTCTCATGGATTCATAGGGTAGGTAAAACCCATTGGTAGTTTCCATGTTCACTGTAATGGTTTCATCATCAATTAAGAGATTCCCTTGATTGGCTATTAATGTTTCCAACTTAATGGACAAAGCCATCCGGTCTTTAGGTAAAGGATCAGTTGTTGCACTTGTTGAAATCTTAGTTTCTCCAGGTCGACACACTCCAGTGGTGTTTACTACATCAATATTAATGGCAATGGCAGATACATAATGATCCACAAGCATGGTTACGGTATCTGCTTCACATTGTCTATTGAGAATAGACTCCAATGAGAAAATAACATCGTCACCTGGGGTAACTAAATTTTCTAGAAAAGTTAATCTAAAATCATCGTCAACATCAATAACAAGATTATTATCTCCTTGACGATTAACTTGACATGCCCCCAAAATCATTACGCAGCAAACACTAATTAAAAATTGCTTTACCCTCATTTTCTATTCCAATTACGCTATTTAAGTAAGTAGCTCTATGCTTAAAAAGAAGCCATTACCACTTACCAATTTATTGGTCTCCTAAGGAGAACGGAATCTTTACAAAATTGCTGCCTTTATTTATAAATAAATAGGGGTTATTCCTTTTTTTCCCATCTTATTGGTGTGATTGGTCTTTAAAGTATCCCATTTTGTCCAAAGCATTCAAATAGTAATAGGATTTTTATTTGTTTTTCCGTCTTAGGAAACGAAAATAACTAGATTAGCTATTGAGTTATTTTGTTTCTATAACTTAATCACCTGACTACATGATTCAACTCAAAGGTATACGTAAATCTTATCAAACGGCTTATACCGAACTCGAGGTACTCAAAGGTATTGACCTAGAAATAGCAGCAGGAGACTTTGTTTCTATTATGGGTTCTTCTGGCTCTGGTAAATCTACCCTGCTTAATATTTTAGGTATTCTAGATGAATACAGTGCTGGATCCTATTATCTGGATGGCACTTTAATCCAGAACCTAAGCCAAAAACAAGCTGCTTATTATCGCAATCAATTGTTAGGATTTGTCTTTCAATCTTTTAATTTATTGTCTTTCAAAACGGCGGCAGAGAACGTAGCACTACCGCTCTATTATCAAAAAGTAGATCGTAAAAGGCGACAGGAGTTAGCCATTGAATACCTTGATAGAGTCGGGCTAAAAGAATGGTCAGATCACCTACCCTCCCAAATGTCTGGAGGCCAGCAACAACGGGTTGCCATTGCTCGGGCACTCATTACCCAACCCAAAGTAATATTAGCTGATGAACCAACCGGAGCCCTGGATTCTAAGACTTCTGATGATGTAATGGAGCTTTTCAAACAGGTGAACGACGAGGGCATCACTTGTATTCTCGTCACCCATGAAAATGACATTGCAGACAAGACTAAAAGAGTCATCCATCTTAAAGACGGCATGATTGAAAATAATAAAATACAATCCATAAGCCAATAAACATGTTTGACTACGATAAATGGACCGAAATATTTAACTCCATCCTCCGCCATAAACTCCGCACGGCTTTAACGGCACTCGGTGTTTTTTGGGGGATTTTCATGTTAGTTCTACTCTTAGGAGCAGGTCAGGGGCTAGAAAATGGAGTTAATTATGAATTCAGAGATGATGCCATCAATTCTGTTTTTATACGTAGAGGCTATACTTCCATGCCGTATAATGGTCTACCTAAAGGCCGCCGGATTCAGTTTAACAACGAGGACTTCGATTTTTTACAAGAACAATTTGAAGATATTGAATACCTAACTGCTCGTTTTTATTTAAGTGGTGACCAAACCGTCCGCTATAAAGATCGGAGTCTTTCCTACTCTACAAGAGGCGTTCATCCAGATCATCAACACCTGGAAAACTCCCAAATCATTGATGGGCGCTACATCAATCAACTAGACTTAGAGCAATTACGTAAGGTTTGTGTTATAGGGCAAATCATTAAAGAAGAAATATTTGGTGATGAACCCGCCGTCGGGGAAGCATTACAAATAGGTAAGGCCGTTTATACCATTGTTGGAGTCTATACGGATACGGGTAGTGATAATGAAATGCGAATTATTTATACGCCCATAACTACAGTTCAAGCCATGAATAATACCAGTCAAAAATTACATGATTTAATGTTTACGACCGGTGATCTTTCTGTGGCAGAGGTCAATAAAATGCAAAGTGAGATTAGATTCAATATGGCAAAAAGACACGAATTCGATGTCCGGGATCGGAGAGCTGTATGGATGTTTAATTTAAGTGAAGAGTATGCCGAAATTTCTAATCTACTCTGGGCCATCAAAGCATTTGTATGGTTTGTAGGTATTGGAAGTATTATTGCAGGCATCATTGGTGTGAGTAATATTATGCTGATTGTGGTCAAAGACCGAACTAAAGAAATCGGTGTGCGAAAAGCTTTGGGTGCTACTCCACGCTCTATTATTACGATGGTCCTACAGGAGTCTATTTTCATTACAGCGCTAGCTGGTTACGGAGGCTTGGTATTAGGGGTAGTGCTATTGTCTTTAATTGGATCTATTGAAGTAGAATTTTTTAGGAACCCTCAAATTGATATTAAGATTGGCATTATTGCCACACTGGTACTTATTCTGGCAGGTACCTTAGCTGGCTTAATGCCCGCTAGACAAGCTGCCTCAATCAATCCAGTAGAAGCTATGAAAGCTTAAAATAACTACTGTAGCCTGAGACTACATCAATCAAACTTACAAAAAACAACACATGTTTGACCGCGATACCTGGCAAGAAATATTTGCAAGCATAAAAAAACATAAGCTCCGCACGGGCTTAACTGCACTCGGTGTTTTCTGGGGTATTTTTATGCTCGTTTTTGTAGTTGGCATGGGGAAAGGTTTAGAAAATGGTGTCTTCCGCGACTTTGGTAATCAGGCTAAAAACATAATGTATGTCCAAAGTAGGCGAACTACGCTGCCCTACCAAGGCTTCCAGCCAGGCCGAAGGCCTGTTTTAAAATTGGATGACATAGCTGCTATAAAAAGTGGTGTAGGACAAGTTGAAAATGTAGCACCCAGACTCTCCATTTACAATGCCAATGTTACCTACCAACAAGAAACCGAAACCCGCGAGATACGTGGTGAGTTTGGGAACATGCTCAAAGTAGAAGCCATCAAACTTTACTCCGGACGCTATATTAATGACAATGACCTAGCTGAATATCGTAAAGTGGCGGTCCTGGGAGATCGAACCAGAGAGTTGCTTTTTGGAGAGGAAGAGGCCATCGGTCAATCCATTCAAATCAAAGGAGTAGAATTCACAGTAGTTGGTTCTTTTGGGCCTGAACAAATAAAACCCTGGACAGAAAGTGATCTAGAGGCTGTAGTTATCCCTTTAACGACCATGCATCGGACTTTTGGGACTGGAGAAGTAGTAGACTACTTTATTTGTTCGGCAGCCCCCAATGTAAGGGTAAGCGAGATAGAACCAACCGTGATCTCTTTGATGAAAGAGCGGCATCATGTTTCTCCAAAAGACCCCAGAGGGATTACTGGATTTAATTTAGAAGAGGAATTCCAAAGTATTGTCAATTTATTTAAAGGTATTTCTTTTTTCTTATGGTTCGTGGGGATTGGTACTTTATTGGCAGGTATTGTCGGGGTCAGTAATATTATGCTCATCATCGTTAAAGAAAGGACCAGGGAAATTGGTTTAAGAAAAGCCTTGGGTGCTACCCCCAACTCTATTATTACTATGATTCTAACAGAATCCGTTTTTATCACCGCACTTTCTGGCTATTTGGGCCTCATCGTAGGCACTGGTCTTATTGGTGGTATTGACTATTTAATGTTGGTCAATGATATACAAACAGAAAATTTTTATCACCCGGAAATTCAATCGTCTGTAGGCTTGGGGGCAGTCATAATATTGATCCTTGCAGGTACTTTTGCAGGTCTGATACCAGCCTTACAGGCTGCAAAGGTAAACCCTGTAAATGCATTAAAAGACGAATAATTTATCAGACTTAATTCTAATACAATGAACAAAGGATGTCTATTTAGTTTAATTGGCTTTCTAGTATTGGCCACCTTGGGCCTGGCCTATTATTTTATTCAACAAAGAGAACAAACCACCGAAAATTTTGAGACGACCAAGCCCGTCCTACAAGATATTATCAAAAAGACCGTAGCGACAGGTTCGATTAAACCCCGACAGGAAGTTTTTATCAAACCTCAAGTCTCTGGAGTCATCGATGAGTTGTATGTAGAAGCCGGGGAAATCATCAAAAAAGGCGATGCCATCGCTAAAGTAAAATTGGTTCCAAATCAATTGAATATTAATACTGCCCAATCTAATGTAGAGTTGGCAAGGATTCGTTTACAGGAATCTAAAAGGGAATTAGAACGGCAGAAAGTAGTCAAGACCCGAAATCTCGATGTTGAAACGGCAAAAGTCAATTATGAAAATGCGCAACGAGAAGAGCAAAGACAGCGTCAATTGTATGAAGATGGGGCCGTGTCTCAACAAGATTACAACCGTTTCGCACTAGATTTAGAAATCCGAAAAGCAGCACTCGAAAATGCTAAAATCGTTTCAGAAAACGATCTAAAAAGATTCGAAACAGAGGTAGATATTCGCCAGCAAGAGCTACAAGCCGCCATCAACAACCTACAATTACTAAGAGAAGGAGCAGCTCGAAATTCGAAGCAAATTAATAATATCATTGTCTCCACGGTAGATGGAATGGTCCTAGACGTCCCCGTTGAAGAAGGCACCTCAGTCATTGAGCGCAACAATTTCAACGAAGGTACTAGTGTAGCAACTATTGCAGATATGAGCAACCTTATTTTTGAAGGTCAAGTGGATGAATCAGATGTTGGTAAACTCAAAGAAGGTATGCCCATTGTACTCACCGTTGGTGCGATCGAAAGTGCTAATTTTAATGCCACTCTAGAGTATATTTCGCCGCAAGGTGTCATCGAAGACGGGACGGTTAAATTTGAAGTCCGTGCTGCTATTCAACCTTCTGAAGATATCTTTTTAAGAGCCGGTTATAGTGCTAATGGTGATATTATACTGGACCAAAGGAAGCAGGTAGTCGCCCTAAATGAACGCGATTTACTTTTTGAAGATAATAAGACTTACGTTGAGGTTAAAACGGGCGAGCGTCAATTCGAGAAACGAGAGGTTAACCTTGGCATTTCTGATGGTATTATGACCGAGGTAATTAGCGGCCTGGATACGACCATCTTGATTCGGATGCGGAAACCAGTTACACAATAGCCTTTCAAAAACCAGGGAAGAAGGCATCTTCTAAATGCCGAAGTTGATAACTAATAGCCGGATTACCGGTGATGCTAATAACATCGAAACGGATTTCACCGTCGTGCTGATGCGCTTCACAATAAGCAGCGGCCGCCTCGGCGAGTAGTAGCTGTTTGCGTCGATTTACGAAGGTTTCTGGTTTTCCAAAAGCATTGTTTTTACGTAATTTAACTTCTACGAAGATCAGTTGCGCACCTTGTTGAGCAATGATATCTACCTCGGCACGGCTGTACCGCCAGTTTTGTGCTAAGATTTGGTAGTGGTTTGCCTCTAAATGCTGGCAGGCAATTTTTTCACCCCACTGACCTAATTTTACGCTCATGTGGTTCGGTAGTTTAGTAAAAGATGGACGATAAGGAATAACGAAAAAATAAATATTCATTTTTTGTTCTCCTTACCGTCCAATATAAATAAAGATTCTCAAATTATTTTTCTGTAAGAAGCTATTGTTTAATCATCTTAAGCACTTTAGTTTCCCTAGGACTGATTATTTTTAGGTAATACAATCCGGGGCCTTCTAGCTGATTACTGTGAATATCTAACCTTTCCGTACCAGCTTGTTTTTGCCACTTATTTTGTCCGACTAGCTGGCCATTGCTATTCCAGATTTGATATTGCATCCATTCCTCCTCCGCACTGGTGATACTGAGTTGGGTTTTTTCCAAAAAGGGATTAGGAATAATCTGGATGGCTAAATTAGCTTCTGGCACAAAAGTTAATTCAAATTGCTTCAGGATTTGGCCGGTTGTCAAAACTGCTTCAGGTTGTAAACTGGTATCTTTTATTTTTATAAAATCACTTAACTGCCCTGCCCGATTTGCTTTTAATTGTAGCCTAAACAACGATGGGTTCTCATTGAATCCAGTAACATCAAAAGCACTCAATAATAATCCTTCTGCTTCATCCTGGTGGTACACCAAATTTTGCTCGAATCGATCTGACTGGATAGCTAAAACTTCCAGTCCATCCTCTATATCAAGTGCTAATTGTAGTGCTTGCAAAGTTTGTTGTTGAGCTGCCGTAGAAAAATCTACTGTAAAGGTTTCACCTGCATTAAAATGCTGATCTGTAAGTACCAAATCAAGCATACTACCTGATCTATTTTCTAAAGCTTGTACCTGATTTTTATCCGGATAGAAGCTTTGATTAATATCTCCCACCTTGATGGCTATAAAATCAGCAGACCAATAATCTTCTTGTAATCCACGGATATCTTTAAACTCTGGAAATCCATTGTCAAAAATATCAGAAGGATCCGGGAAGATGAAATCCTTTGGCACAAAACGCCAGGATTCATTGGTAGGGATATCTTGTGCTACATTAATAATCAGTTTTTGCAAAGCAATCACATCTAAGATAGAAATTCGATTATCACCGTTGACATCCGCAGCAATCTGCGTGTAGGGATCCGTCAAGGGATTGCGTTTGGTAATGTGCTGAACCAAGTGAATGATATCAATGGTAGATAAGCCCTCCTTAAAAGATGTACCTCGTTTTGCTCGAAGCCGATAGGAAGCATCCGTAGCCAAATCTGAAAACTGAAATTGGCCGCTTGCATTGGTTCTAATAGCAGGCATATCCATCCCCTCTAACGAAATATCTACTTGGTCTACCATAGATCCATTCATAGCTTGTATGGTACCTGCTACGATCGCAGTTGCGATCCCTGCTGAACAATTTAATTGCGGATCTGCTACCTGCAAATTAGTGGTACAAAAGTCCCAATTGCCACTTTCATCCCCTACCCAAAGGGCTACGGAGGTTGTTGTTCCTACATCGTCGCAGATAAAAGTGAGTGGAATATTTGCAGGTGGTGTAGTAGTACCAGGTGCAGGCTCTAAGCCTATCCGTAATTCTAAATCATCCGTAAGTGTACAATTATCCGTACTGTTATTATTGAGGCTTGCCGCAAAAACGGTAACGGTCTCATCTAGTCCAATATTAGCAGTCACCACAACTTGGCAATCGGCTACAGGATCTATATTTTCGACTACTCTAACCGTAAAATCACAATCCGCTCTATTCCCACAACGATCTTGGGCCTCTGCATTCATCTCATAAATACCAGGCGCTACATCTGTAAAGAAACGGCCATTTCCAAGGTCACCTGTAACGGTTAAGGCAACTTCATTCGGCAGACATTCTCCAGTAACATTAATCCCATCTATAAAGACATTTTCTAAACAGTCATTTCCTGTATCTACCGTAATAGTGGGTGGACATTCGATCACAGGAGGTGTCGTCTCATTAATATTTATTCTTTGCGTACTTTGCGTACGGCCACCTGCATTCGGATTATTAGGATCAAAAACACAATTTTCGGTAACGGTCCAAACCCGACGAATTACAATACAATTACCATTCTCTGAAATTATCGGTAAATCTTCAAACGTAACAGATACATCATTGCAAGTACTTACGCCTGTAACAATTGGCACATTATAGGGCGCTTCTAAATCTTCTGGTTGTAAATCATTGGGACTGATACAGGTATTCAAGTCTAGATCATCTGGAAAACGTATACTTATTGGAGAAGGATCTCTTACTACAATAGTTTGCAGGCAAGAGCCATTTCCATCCGTTTCAATATTCAAGCTCCAGGTTCGAAGAATCGTTCCGGTACCACAGGCATTTAAGTCTTCTTGATCCACAAAGTCAGCTTGTGCACTGGGTACATTACAAAAACCTATTATATCAGGCAGGCCTGTCAAAAAAGGATCATCAAAATCTATGGTACAATCTACGGTTACATCTTCTGGGCAGACAATTTCGGTGGTAGAGCTATTGTCTACTACATCAACTCTGACCATACAAACATTAGAATTGCCATTACAATCAGTTCCTCGATTCAAGAATAATAAAGATTGTCCAACATCACTACAATCTACGACTAGGCTTTCAAAATAATCTGTATTCCCGGTTACATCCATCCGCCGCAGATCTAATGTCACGTTATTACAACAATTATCTTCTGCATCGATCACCATTGAAGTGGGTAAGACTCTTGCCGCACCGGCATCACTCAAACTAACTGTAATCCGATCTTCACAAGAAAGAGAAGGAGCCGTTTTATCCGTTACTGTAACGGTTGTTTGACAACTTCCTACTCTCCCACTTTGATCGGTAGCCAAATAAGTCAGGACATGCTCCCCAATTGGCAGCTTTTCTACTAATCCTCCATTACCTTGGACATCATTAACAGGCGTTTGAATGACCACGCTAAAATCCATCGAACAATTATCACTAATCGGCAAGGTTGGCATATTAAAGGTTGCCGTACATTCATTAATTTCTGTAGTCCCAACACTTAGTGTAGCTGGACAATCTATTACTGGTAGTTCGGTGTCTCTTACCAGGATCGTTTGATCTTGGCGCAGCACTTGTTCTGAGCATGGATCAATGACGACCCAGCTCCGTATGATGGTTTGATTAATGCCATCATTTTCAGCTATAAAATCTCTAAAAGTGGTTGAATATCCACAAAGTCCATTTTGTAAATCAATGGGTATACCATTAAAGTTGGGTGCTCCAGTTGATTCAATTGATAAATCGACGGCCTCACAACGGACAGAAGGAGCATCGATATCGTTCAGGTTTGGAGGAAAGGCTAAATCATTGATATCTGGACGTGTAATTTCTATGGTTTGTAAGCATTCTGCTCTTTTCCCATTGGCTGAAAGTACCCGCCAGGTTCTGGAAATTTTACCCGCTAAGCCATCACAAAAACCTGTAAGGTTTTCTTCAAAATCTGAAAAAGACACCTCGAATTCATTACAATCAAAGACGACTGGCATCCCTAAGGTCATGGTATCAGAAGGAGCGCCACAAAGGATGGTCGCATCTTGAGGGCACTCAATTTTAGGCGGAGAATCATCATCTACTATGACAATCCCAGTACAAGTAGTTTGTGTAGGAAGGTGGATTACTGTAGCATAATACGACTTACCCAAGTCATCCGAAGTGACCATAGGGGAATTGGGTATTGGAACTCCGCCACGTGTTTCACTCAGCGCGATGCTAAAGCTTTCTGGTGTATTGGGTGAGCAATTTAAAGGATCGTCTTCCCCCTGTAAAACCATGTTATAAGTAATAGTAGCTAGGCAAGAATCATCCAAGCCAATATTGACTTGATCGTGGCAGGCGATCGTGCATTGAGCCGTAAGTTGGTTGGCCGTGATACCAACCAACAATATAAACAAAGCATGGGCCCTCCCAGCCTTCCATAGGTATTTTGCTTGTCTCATAATATTTTTTTTGCTAGATAAAAGAAGGATCTTCCAGAAGCAGGTTATGGGAAAAGCGGAGTCCGAAGACTCCGCTAAAACAAAGGAAATCCCAAAAAGATTGCTTCTAGTCGAAAAGCAAATTATTGGCTGATCGTATAGATCATTTTTCTTGTAGTGCTGAATTCCTCAGACTGTAATCGGTAATAATAAAGACCATGAGCTGGTAAAATTGAACTGTTGATTTCCAGCTCTTGATAGCCAACATTAAATTCATTTTCTAGACGGTAGACTTCCTTCCCTGATATGTCATAGATACTTAGTGTGGCCGTTGCACGTTTCGGCAAAACGAAGCCAATTTTAGTATGATTTCTAAATGGATTAGGATGGTTTTGGTATAACTTAAAGTCACTTGTCGGACTTGCCTGCCCATCCGCTTCTACAAATTGAAGCAAGACTTGCATTGGATCCGTATTGTAATCATAAGCTTCTGCTAATGTTGGATCTGAATTGATCGCTAGTGCTGTATATAGATCTCCTGCTCTAATCGAGCGGAAGGTTAATCGACATACGACTGCTTTATCAAGTGTAAGGACACTATTGTTCTCACTCCAACTGGTGGTTATTAAACCTTTTTCGGAGTCAACGATCCCAAAATTCTCTCTATCCATCCGTGGTAAATCTCCTGCTTCAAAATCTACTAATTCTACTAATCGTTCATCATAATCGAGTGTAAACTGTAAGCCAATAAGATTGAAAAGATCTTCAGAATAAATATCCACTGTAAAGGTTTCACCAGATTCAAAGTC
>CAXIDD010000123.1:0-10781 GCA_964021975.1 uncultured Saprospirales bacterium
TTATTGAGTTTTATAAAAGTATTGGCAATGTAGTAAAACAAAATAAAAAAGTTAAAATTTAAAAATCATAGTAATTATTTTGGGGTACTAAGTTTATAGAGCACTCTTACTGAATTAATAATCAATAATTTAGACGCAAGACTAAGGCTTTATTTTGTTTTCTAGTTGAAAAGCTTATTTTGAAGTAAGTAAGCGCGTATTAAGTTAATTCAAAATAGCTATGATGATTTTACCTGTTCAAAAGAAAGCTGTTTTCTGGCTTTTAAATTTCTTGTTAACAGGGATTGGTCTAAATGGTCAGGCTACTTTTGAGATGGATACACCAAATCGCGAGCGGCTTTTTATTATAGATACATTTCAGCCGGACAAACCTTGACCATTGATTTAGAGCAAACCCAAAACCTAGGTTTCGCTGACTTGGTCAACGCCCAAGGTCAATTATTAAAAAGACTGGATTTATCGGAGATAAACCAACAGGGACAGTTGCAAATTGACATTCCAGCTGAATTACCTTCCGGTATGTATTTTTATCGACTGCATAGTGACCAAGGATCCTTATTGGGAACTGGTAAATTACAGATTGTGAACTAAAGTTTAGGTTTAGAATCACCGACCATTAATTCCTGCATCTTGTGTAAGTTCATAGTTTTTACACAAGATGCTCTATTTTAGGCTTATTAGATTTGTTATATCTTAGCACTACAACAAGTTTTTTACCCTAACCCATTATTGTATGAAGTATCAAATCTATCTGGTAATTTTTTGTGTCCTGTGTAGTTCCATTTCTACGTTTGCACAAATCCAGGATTCCATTATTCAGGCCGCAACGGATCAGGTCAGTAAAATAGAAACTACTATTGCTTCTTATAAAGAAAAGCTGGCCGTAGTGGGAGCATCAACCGTGATTTCAGCAGAGGAAATATTAGAAAGGGGATATGATCATTTAGATGAGTTGATTAGCTCCGTACAAGGTATGTATTTAAATCATGATCGTACCGCTACTCAAATTGGAATCAGAGGGATTAGCCCCACCGAATCAAATAACCAGCGTCTTTTGATATTGTTAGATGATGTACCCATCAATAACCCCATATCAGGACAAACCCCTTCAGGTTATGAATTGCGTGGCATTGCCATGGAAGATATTGAGGAAGTAGTGCTTATTCGTAATCCAATGTCCGTTGTACATGGAAATGGAGCTATGTTAGGTGTTTTGAAAATTAAGACTAAAAAAGGATTAAAAGGCCTCCGCTTAAATATGGATGTCGGTAGTTTTGGAGAGCTGGATGGAGGCTTTGCTTTAGGGCAAAAATGGGGAAAGACCGCACTCCAGATATCAGGTCGATCAGGGGCGCTTACCGGTCAAAACCTTTATTTTCCAGATCTTTTTGAATTCTTACAAGAAGCGGATCAAAGTGATTTTGATGGCTTGCAATTGCAATTCAGCCGCGGTAAAGTTTCTTTTAAAGGAGCTTACAATCGACGCAGTGGCACCATTTCTAATGGACCTTATGGATCTATTATTTTTGATGAGGATAATCAATACCAGGAACGCCAATTATTTGCAGATATCAGTTTTAATGGAAAAGTAAATGACAAGCAATCCATTTTTGCCCATCTCTTTTTAAATTATAATCAAAGTGAAACAAGGGTTCTTCACGCCGTATTCCCTGACCCAAGCCAAGAAATTAGACAACAAGAAGCCCTGGCCATTGGATTGGAGTATCAGCATGAATTTCAATTCCAAGCTGGGCATCAATTATTAGTAGGGGCCTCTTATTGGCAAGTGCCTCGATCCACGCATCAATTGCGGTATGAAGAGTTTGGGAGTATAATTTTCGAAGAAGAGACCGTCCTCGATAATGAATGGGCAACCTTGGGTATTTTCGCTCATGATACCTATCAAATTAATGATCAATTTACCTTAAGTGGAGGCTTGCGTTTAGAGGCCAATCCAATAACGGATTTGGTAGTTGCCCCTCAAATAGCGATGGTTTATCAAAGTAGCCCCAAAACGACTTTTAGATTGGGCTACAGTAGAGGTTACCGTTTGCCAAGCTTATTGGAAACCTTTGTTGATCAAGACTTTTTCCCCACTTCAAATCCCAATTTATTACCAGAGTACCTCAATAGTATAGAGTTGGCCTGGAAGCAGGATTTAGGAGACTTTTTAGACTTAAATATTGCTTTTTATAGACAGGACCTAGATGATCTAATTCCATTCGGTTTGCAGTATTTTAATGCGCTTTCTTTTGAAAATTATGGGATGGAAGGAAGCCTCGCCTTTAAGCTTCCCAATGATATCAAAACCTATTTTAATTACAACTTTCAGTTTGATGGACAAACGACGGTTAACCTTCCTTCCCCCTTATGTAAATTTGGAGTTACCATTCCTTTCCTGAACCACTTTTCCTTTTTTACTGAAGGTCAATACGAAGGTCCTCGACTGACCTTTGATAACCAAAAAACGACTTCATTTTTCTTGTTAAATACCAATTTACTGTTTCGCCCCAGGATAGAATCGGGCGGAAAAGTTGCGGCTTTTATTAACAAGTCAAACTTTTCCATAAGGGTATACAATTTGTTAGATGAGTTTTATCAACACCCAGGGGGACAGTTGATCAGTACACCTTTGGTTCAGCAAAATGGTCGGACTTGGCAGTCCCAATTGACTTTACAATTTTAGAAAGACTTGTAAACGAATGTTTTGTATTTCAGCCTACCTAAAATAGCTATAATGAATAAAATTACCATATTGTTCTTTTTAATGAGCAACCTAGCATTAGCTCAACTTCCAGTCATGAAAATCGGTGCGGAAAAAGGCGTGGCTAGTATCAATGGAGAAGTTGAACCTGCTGCAGGATTTGCTTTTGGCTTTTTCTTGGAAAAACCCCTTGTTCCTGCTTTTTCAATACGTTTGTACGGAGGAATGGGCAACATGCGCGGCCAGGACCTAAATCCTAGTCAAAACTGGTTGAACCATCCCAGTTGGAACGGAACACTAAATCCCTTGGTGGATTACAGAGAAGCAAATGCTAATTTCATTTTTGCTAATTACCAAACCAACTATTTGGAAGCCGGTTTGCAAGGGAAATTTATTTTTACGCAGCTGCCTTTTTTTAAGAACCAAAGCAATTTTGATGTATACCTATCGGGTGGAATCGGGTTAATGCAATTTGAGACTAAAATTGATGCGCAGGGTATTGACCAAGCCATTTATGATTTTACAAACATACTGCTTAGTCCAGCCACCACTACGCAAATATTGGCAGGATTAAACCAAGTCCAAGACGGTAATTATGAAACCAGGACGCAGGCTGGCCAACAGACTACGCCCTTGTACCAAATAGGAGCTGGGCTGGACTGGCGCGTACACCCGTCCATTAGTCTGTCTCTGAACTATCGTTTTTCTTGGACCAATACGGATGTTTTGGACGGCTATCAGTGGGATGCAAACAATAATATTGATGGCCAAAATGATGCCCAACATTACACCTCTATTGGCCTGAGTTATAATATTAACAAGAAAAAAATAGCAATACCACCTCAACAAGTAATTGATTTACCAAGAAAACCCATAGATATTCCTGTGCAACCTAAGGTTGAAATTCCAGTTATAGAGGTTCCTTCGGATTCTGTTGTCGCTCCAAAACCTCCGGAAGTGAAAATTGTGGATTTAAATCAAAGGGATTCCGTAGTCGTACGACGTGCTTTTGATAACTTAGAGTTTGAAACGGACCAGGCTACCATTAGAAGGGTATCTTTCAGCCCACTAAATGAACTGGCCAGTTTATTGGGAACACACCCTACTTGGAAATTACAAATTAGTGGACACACAGATAATACGGGCGATCCCGCTTTTAATTTGGACTTATCTAAACGCAGGGCAGAAGCAGTTCGTGCTTACCTAAATAGTAGAGGGATTGGTATAGACCGTTTTGTAATCCATTATTACGGCCAAACCAGACCTATAGCTACTAATGCTACCCGAGCTGGTAGGCAAAGGAATCGGCGGGTAGAGCTTCTAATTATTGAATAGATAGATGCTTAAACAAAAGCAATCGACCCTTAAATGATCAAATAGCTTCTAAACAGTTTGAAAAAAGCCGAAGTAAACTAGAAAAAGCACTCATGGAACCGATCAAATGGAATTGGTTTCTAGCTGAATATGGTTGTGTGTGACTTTTATCACCATCATTCTTACTTAACTATGATTTTACTCATCAAGCAGTAAGTTATGCCACCCTAATTTTATAGCCATGAAAAACGGACGCAATTAAAGCGTTCAATGAAGTGCAAAAAGCATGGCAGTAACAACAACAAACAACACATCAAAAAAAAGCACATTACCTTGTTATCACTGTGGGGAGCCCTGCCTGGATGTGAACATCCAATTTGATGATAAGGACTTCTGTTGCGAAGGCTGTAGAACGGTATTTGAGATCATTAATGCCAATGACCTCTGTCAATTCTATGATTTGGATGAAAAGGCCGGGTGGAATATTAAAGCTAAATCACAAGCAACGTATGCCTACCTAGATGATCAAGAAGTGCAGGACAAACTTTTGGATTATGCAGATGATCAACAGGCGCGCGTCCGCTTTGAAATCCCTCAAATTCATTGCGCTTCCTGTATATGGTTACTAGAAAAGCTATACCAAATCAATCCAGGCATTCTTTCGTCTCAGGTGAATTTTCTTAAGAAAACGGTACACGTACATTATGATCGGACCCAGGTCTCGCTACGCCAGGTGGTCGAATTGCTCAATAGTATCGGTTACGCACCAGCTATTCGTCTAAAAGATCTAGACAATAAAAAGAAGAACCCTCAAGAAAAACAATTCTTTTACAAGCTTGGTGTTGCCGGATTTGCCTTCGGTAATATCATGTTGTTGAGCTTTCCAGAATACCTGGGCCTCAATGGGCAATTAGATGGCCTTTTTGTTCACCTATTCGGCTATTTAAACATCATTTTAGCTATTCCGGTCCTATTTTACAGTGGACGAGACTATTTGAGTTCTGCCTGGAGGGGACTTCGTCGAAAAGAGTTAAACATAGATGTCCCCATTGCTATTGGTGTGATTACCTTATTTACGCGTTCGGTTTTTGAAATCCTGACACATACCGGGGCAGGCTATTTAGACAGCCTGGCTGGATTGGTATTCTTTCTCTTAATTGGAAAATGGTTTCAACAAAGAACTTACCATCATATCTCTTTTGATCGAGACTACAGATCTTATTTTCCCATTGCTGCCCACTTAAAAAAAGGGGCAGAAACAGTGTCTACTAGTTTAGATCAATTAAATGTAGCAGATGTCATTGTAGTCAAACACGAAGAATTAATTCCGGCTGATGCCATCTTATTAAATGGACCTGCTAAAATAGATTATAGTTTTGTGACTGGAGAGTCTAAACCGATTCAGCCAGGAGTTGGAGAGAAATTATTCGCAGGTGGGCGGCAGTTGGGGCAACCTATCGAAGTGCGTCTAAGTAAAACGGTCTCTCAAAGTTATTTAACTCAATTGTGGAATGATGAAGCTTTCGCAAAAGATCAGGAAACCCAGGCGAGTAAATTAGCCAATAGAGTTGGGAAGTATTTCACCATGGTTATTTTAGGTATTGCAGGACTGACGCTAATGTATTGGTTACCCAAAGATCCTCAAATCGCAATCAACGCTTTTACAGCTGTATTAATCATCGCTTGTCCATGTGCAGTGGCGCTGGCCATTCCTTTTATTTTTGGTAATGTGTTGAGTGTATTGGGGCGCAATCGGTTTTATTTAAAAAACACCAATGTGATTGAATCAGCGGCAGAAGTTAAGGCGGTTGTTTTTGATAAAACAGGGACTTTGACCAATCGGGCCAGTGCGCAAACCAGTTTTATTGGAGAAACACTCTCTCTAGAAGAGGCCTCCATCGTTCGAAGTATTGTCTCAAAATCCGAGCATCCCAAGAGTAAAGCGATTGCTGCTTATTTAGCGAAAAGCAGCTCAGACTCAAATACTACAATAGATTTAGAATCCTGGGAAGAGCATACGGGCAAAGGTTTATCTGCGGCAATTAATGGAAAAAATTATAAGCTTGGGTCTGCTTCTTGGTTGAACCTTCCCAAAGATACTCCAGCGGGAGTTTATCTAAAGATAGATGAGATTATCCAAGGCTATTTTAGAATTCAACATGAGCTTAGATCAGGAGCAGTTGCTTTGTTAGATTATTTTAAAAATCAAGGAAACGTTCACTTGCTTTCCGGTGATGATAATCAGGAAGCCAACTTATTTACAGCACATTTATCCAAGCAAAATATGCACTTCCAACAAAGCCCACACGATAAGTTAAGCTTTGTGAAAAGATTGCAGGAAGCAGATCAAGTAATGATGATAGGGGATGGTTTAAACGATGCTGGCGCTCTTAAACAGAGTGATGTAGGTATCGTCATTACAGAGGATACCAATAACTTTACGCCTGCCTCTGATGCGATTTTAGCTTCAGAAGTTTTTCAAAAATTACCACTGTTTTTAGAGTATGCCAAGCGGAGTATAAGATTGGTATATGGAGCTTATATTTTTGCTTTTATCTACAATATTATAGGATTAAGTTTTGCAGTACAGGGACTTTTGGCCCCAGTAGTTGCAGCTGTATTAATGCCGTTAAGCTCTATTAGTATTGCTCTTTATGGACTTGCCAGCAGTAGCTTTTTAGCCTGGAAAATGGACCTAAAGGGCTCTCGGGAAACTGGGTTATAATTTAATGATAAAAGTCACTATGGCCTCTGATAAAAGTCATTCAGCCCAAATTAGGATACAATTACCTTGCAAGCAAATATTGACAATCATATGACAATAATAATCGTACTCATCATCGTCAGCTTAATCATTGCCCTTGGGTTTTTAGCTGCCTTTATCTGGGCCGTAAAATCTGGACAATTTGACGATGATTACACACCATCGGTTAGAATATTATTTGCCGACAACGATCAACAACAAGCAAAAAACCATTAAAAATAAAATGGCAACAATCGAAAAATTCAGTTACGACAACGGCATTGTTAAGAACTTCGCCTATGCCACGATCCTTTGGGGGGTAGTGGGCATGCTGGTGGGTTTAATTGCCGCATTTCAACTTATTATTCCAGAGCTTAGCTTTGGATGGGCGCCCACAACTTTTGGGCGAATCAGACCGCTGCACACGAACGCAGCGATTTTTGCATTTGTAGGTAATGGTATCTACATGGGGGTTTACTACTCCTTGCAACGTTTACTCAAAACCAGAATGTACAGTGATCTACTGAGTAAGATTCACTTCTGGGGCTGGCAAGCAATTATCGTGGCTGCAGCACTTACCATTCCTTTAGGTTTGATGGGCGCACACGAATACGCCGAGCTAGAATGGCCGATTGATATCGCCATCGCCTTAGTGTGGATTGTTTTTGGTTGGAATATGTTTGCTACCATTTTAAAACGACGAGAAACACACCTTTATGTTGCCATTTGGTTTTACATTGCAACGTGGATTACCGTTACGGTCCTTCATGTAGGTAATAACTTAGAGTTACCTGTTTCTTTGTTTAAATCTTATCCTGTATTTGCAGGGGTACAAGATGCCTTGATTCAATGGTGGTATGGACACAATGCAGTTGCATTCTTCTTGACGACGCCTTATCTAGGTTTGATGTACTACTTCTTACCTAAAGCAGCGAATCGTCCGGTATACTCCTATAAATTATCCATCATACACTTCTGGGCCCTGATCTTTATCTACATTTGGGCTGGTCCTCACCATTTATTGTATACCTCTCTACCAGATTGGGCACAATCTTTAGGTACGGTATTCTCTGTGATGTTGATTGCACCTTCTTGGGGAGGTATGTTGAATGGTTTATTAACCTTGCGGGGTGCTTGGGATAGAGTACGCCAAGATCCTATCTTGAAATTTATGGTTGTGGCAATTACCGCTTATGGTATGGCTACTTTTGAAGGACCTATGCTTTCCATCAAGTCTGTAAATGCGATTAGCCACTATACAGATTGGACCATCGGTCACGTACACATCGGTACTTTAGGATGGAACGGTTTCTTAACTTTTGGTATCCTATACTGGTTGTTACCTAGAATATTTGCTACCAAATTATACTCCATCAAATTGGCCAATATCCACTTCTGGATTGGTACATTAGGTATCTTGTTTTACGCAGTGCCTTTATATGTGGCAGGTTGGACACAAGCCTTAATGTGGAAACAATTCACACCAGATGGTTTCCTCCAATACGGTAATTTCTTAGAGACCGTTACCCAGATTTTACCAATGTATACCTTGAGAGCTTTGGGTGGAACCCTATATTTTGCTGGTGTCATTGTAATGGTTTACAATATCATTAAGACCGTTAAAACTGGGAACTTGATTAAAAATGAAGAAACTTCTGCACCCGCGAGAGTGGATCATGCCCCGGCAGCTGGCGAACACTGGCACCGTGGGATCGAAAAACGCCCTATGCAAATGTTGTGAGGTAGTGCGATCGTGATCTTGATTGGAGGGATGGTAGAAGTCTTCCCGATGTTGATGGTAGAATCTAATGTTCCAAAAATTGAATCTGTAAAACCTTATACACCACTTGAATTATCTGGTCGAGATATATACATAAGGGAAGGCTGTTTAGCTTGTCACTCCCAGATGATTCGTCCATTCCGTTCCGAGACAGAGCGTTACGGAGAATACTCTAAATCTGGAGAATTCATCTATGACCGCCCATTCCTATGGGGCTCCAAGCGGACTGGTCCGGATTTACACCGGGTAGGAGAAAAATATCCAGATAGCTGGCATTATAATCATATGTTGGATCCAGAGAGTATGTCGCCGGGATCAATTATGCCAACATATCCTTGGTTAATTACCAACGACCTGAATAATCGGTATGTTCCTGCTAAGATTAAAGCCTTACGTACACTTGGTACACCTTATCCAGAAGGCTTCGAAGACGAAGCCGTAGCTGATCTACAAGCTCAAGCTGCAGTTGTGGCCGCTTCTTTACGTAAAGATGGCATTGAGCAAGAAGGCCTAGAGAATAAAGAGATCATCGCACTGATTGCTTACCTGCAAAGATTAGGTACTGACATCAAACCTGATCCACAAGCTGAAAATTAATAAATTAGGTAGGGCTTCGGCCCTACTCATTCTCAAAAAAATTCGAAGAAATGTTCAAACATATATTAGAATCAGCAGGTGACATTAACTGGATGGCTATTTCAGCCTTGCTGACATTTTTTACCGTGTTTATGGTGAGTACAATTCTAGCATTGAAAAGTGACCCAAAGCACATCGACAAAATGGCAAATCTGCCTTTTGAAGATAAAAATGAAAACCTTAACGCATAAGCTGCTTAAGACATTAATGTCGGCGGACTTAGCACGATAATAAAAATAAAGAGATGAAAAATAATCGCAAATATTCTATCATCACGGGGGGGCTACTCCTGTTGGGATCTGCCCCAATGTGGGGCCAAGAAGTGGCTGCATCCACAAATGGAGGCTCCGCTTTTTACGATAAATTTTTAGCCAATGGTATGCTCATATTCGCAGGTGCAGTAGCTATTGGTGCAGTCCTAGCTATTTTCCAGTTGCTTAATGTAGTTGTGAAAATGCAACAAATTAAGATTTATCAAGAAAATGGATTAGAAGAGTTCCTAGAAAAAGTCACGGCTCCTAAAACACCACTTTGGCGAAGACTATATAAGCGTTGGACTAACGTAGTACCAGTGGAGAAAGAGCAAGATATTATGTTCGATCATGCCTTTGATGGCATCCGAGAGCTAGACAATAGTCTGCCACCTTGGTGGGTAGGTATGTTCTACATGACCATCGTGTTTGCTATAGGCTACTTTTCCTATTATGAGGTATTGGGTTACGGTCAAAGTCAAGCGGAAGAATATGTTGCTAAAATGGAAGCTGCTGATGAGCAAGTGCAAACGTATTTGGCTTCCCAGGCTAACTTAGTAGATGAAACCAATGTAGAAGCCTTAACGGATGAGTCCCAATTAGCCTTAGGACAGAGTATTTTTAATGCCAACTGTCTGGCTTGCCACGGTGCTTTTGGTGAAGGTGGTGTTGGTCCCAACATGACGGATGAATACTGGATTCATGGTGGAGATATTAAGGATATCTTCAAAACCATTAAATATGGTGTTCCTGAAAAAGGGATGATTGCCTGGAAGTCGCAATTACGTGCTTCTGAAATGCACCAAGTCGCGAGTTACATCCTAACCATGCAGGGTACGAACCCTCCCAATCAAAAAGCTGCCGAAGGAGAACTTTACAGGCCGGTAGAATCAAATACAGAAGCCCAGGATACAAGTATTGAGAATTCAGTTATCGGCATGGTAGAGCAAAATTAGAATTGAAAAAAGCAAAAGAAGTTCGTCTTAGACGAATCAATACATTCATTATTGCATCGCTACCTGATCGGTAGCGATGCCTTTTGAAAAATCTAAAATCCTGATTGACAACAGTTAAACAAATAATCATGGATTCTGACAATCAACAACAAACAGTACAAGACACCGAAGCATTTAGAGATTCCATTGCGATCGTTAATAAGGACGGGAAGCGTAATTGGATTTATCCTAAAAAGCCAAAAGGCAAATTTTACAACTGGCGATCTTATTTAAGCTATGCCTTTTTGATCTTTCTTTTTGGAGCTCCATTTGTGAAAATAGGAGGTACTCCCTTATTGCTATTTAATGTATTAGAGCGCAAATTTATCTTGTTTGGAGTCACTTTTATGCCACAAGA
>CAXIDD010000124.1:0-10758 GCA_964021975.1 uncultured Saprospirales bacterium
CAATACAGCACGATAATCTGAAAGCTTTGTTAAAAAGAGCTGCTTTTTTGTCTGCTATTTTTTTTTGGTTTAATTTTTGACTAAAATTAAACCAAAGGTCCTTCTTCTCCTTTTTTACAGAATGTAAAAAAAAGAAAAAGAAGGTACTTTGAATTTATTCCAAATAGGAGAACCAAGCTTTTTGAAGCTTGTTTTCTTAAAGAATTAATCCTATTATTGTTTAGATGCAATTTGAAACGCTTGAAGTTGAATAATTGCAAGGCAACCTTAAACAATCAGGAAGTTTTTGAAGAATCTATATAATATGAATAATAGAAGATTTTCACCCCAAGTAAAACAGGTTATCGGTAGAAGCCGGGACGAAGCCATCCGCTTAGGTCACGACTTTATCGGTACAGAGCATTTACTATTGGGTATTGTATCAGAGCAAGATAGTCTTGCGGTTAAAGTACTAGAATCACTTGATTTAGATGCGGATGATTTGAAGGGCACCGTTGAGGATTCTATCCAGCGTATACGTACCTCCAACGCTCAATTGAACGTTGGCAGTCTACCCTTGAATAAACATGCTGAAAAAGTGCTTAAGGTAACTTTCTTGGAAGCTAAAATGCTGAAAAGTGAAGAAATTAGCCCAGAGCATCTCATTTTGTCTATTCTGAAACACAAAGAAAACCCTGCTTCTAAAATTTTGCATCAATTCGATATCGATTATGATATTTATAAAGCAGAATTGGAATATGTCCGGCAGGAGCAAGATTTCACAGCACCAGATACCGGAGTTGCCCAAGCGCCGTCTGAGCAAGATGATCCTTACGAAGAAGAAGAGCAAGGTAGATACCAGCAACAACGCAAAACAGGTGCTAAATCTCGGACACCAGTTTTAGATAACTTTGGTAGAGATATTACCAAACTGGCAGAAGAAGGGAAATTAGACCCGATCATTGGCCGCGAAAGCGAGATTGAAAGGGTTTCCCAAATCTTAAGTCGTCGTAAAAAGAACAATCCAATTTTAATTGGAGAGCCTGGTGTTGGTAAAACCGCTATTGTAGAAGGACTTGCCCTACGCATCAATCAGAAGAAAGTATCTCGTACTTTGTTTAACAAACGAATCGTGATGCTTGACTTGGCTGCTTTGGTCGCCGGTACTAAATATAGAGGGCAGTTTGAGGAACGGATGAAAGCCATCATGAATGAGCTGGAAAAGTCTCGGGATGTCATCCTCTTTATTGATGAGATTCATACCATCGTAGGTGCAGGTGGAGCTACTGGCTCCCTCGATGCTTCCAATATTTTCAAACCAGCTCTCGCCAGAGGCGAGCTGCAATGTATTGGTGCTTCTACCTTAGATGAATACCGCCAACACATCGAAAAGGATGGCGCATTGGATCGCCGTTTCCAAAAAGTAATGGTTAACCCACCAAGTCCTGAGGAAGCCATCAATATCCTGGAAAACATCAAAGCGAAGTACGAAGACTTCCATAATGTAACTTATTCCGATGAGGCCATTCAAGCTTGTGTGAAATTGAGTGAACGCTACATCAGCGATCGCTTCCTTCCAGACAAAGCAATCGATGTATTGGATGAAGTTGGTGCACGGGTGCATTTAAAAAATATCCATGTACCGAAGCACATCGAGGAACTCGAGCAGAACATCGAGGACATTAAAGAAAAGAAAAATCAGGCTGTTAAAAATCAGCAATACGAAAAGGCCGCTGATTTGCGGGATAAAGAATCCAAACTGGTTCGCCAGCTGGAATTCGCTAAAGTAGAATGGGAAGAAGAGTCCAAAACAAAAAAATACCCTGTTAACGAACCAGATATTGCTGAAGTCGTTGCAATGATGACGGGTATTCCAGTTCAGAAAGTAGCTCAAAGTGAAAGCAAGAAGCTAATTGGCATGGGCGAAGACATCAAATCGATGGTCATCGGTCAGGACGAAGCGATCCTAAAAATCACTAAAGCGATTCAGCGTAATCGGGTAGGGTTAAAAGACCCAACTAAACCAATTGGTTCCTTTATTTTCTTAGGACCTACTGGTGTTGGTAAAACAGAGCTTGCAAAAGCTTTAGCTCGCCACATTTTCGATTCTGATGATGCCTTGATTCGCATCGATATGAGTGAGTACATGGAGAAATTCTCCATTAGCCGTTTAATTGGTGCGCCTCCAGGATACGTTGGTTACGAAGAAGGGGGTCAACTAACAGAGAAAGTTCGTCGCAAACCATATAGTGTCATCCTATTGGATGAGATTGAAAAAGCACACCCAGATGTTTACAATATCTTGTTACAAGTCCTGGATGATGGGCAGTTAACAGATGGTTTGGGTCGGAAAGTGGACTTTAAAAATACTTTGATCATTATGACTTCTAATATTGGCGTACGTCAATTGAAAGACTTTGGTCAAGGCGTTGGTTTCGCTACGAAATCCAGAATGGAGCAAGCCCAAGATGACAATAAAGCAGTCATCCAAAATGCCCTTAAACGTACCTTCTCTCCTGAGTTTCTAAACCGGATAGATGATGTAGTCATCTTCAACAGCTTAGATCAGGATGATATCTTTAAGATCATTGATATTTCTTTAAAAGATTTATTCAAACGTCTTACGGATATGGGAGAATACAAACTGGAATTGACCGAAGAGGCCAAGAAGTTTGTCTCAGAAAAAGGATTTGACCCTCAATTTGGAGCTAGACCTCTGCACCGGGCCATCCAAAAATATCTAGAGGATCCATTAGCTGACTTTATTCTGAACAATAATCCAGAAGATGGTACCGCACTAAAAGCATTCCTCAATGAGGAAGGAGATAATTTAAAAATCTCTTTGGCAGATGGTGTGAATACAGATGTAAAAGAATAAGATATTTTTATATCTTTGAAGCATAGAAATCCTCTCGACCGCTAACTTGATTTAGCACGGGAGGATTTCTCTATATGTAGGATCAGCTGGGAGGGAACTTTTAAGGCTGTAAATACATTATAACAAAGGAACATTTATTTTTTTAATTAAATTAAACGCATTTGGCAAGAAGAAGATCATCAAATCACAACAGACGAGTTGACACCACACCCAAGTTTAGAGTCAATGAATACATCAGAATTCCGCAAGTTCGTCTGGTTGGAGATAATGTAGAGGGCATAGCCCAAAGAATTGAACAAGATATTAAAGCTGGTGAAGTATATGACACCAGGGACGTAAAAAGATGGGCCCAAGCCGTTGAATTGGACCTCGTCGAAATCTCTCCTAAAGCGAAACCACCCGTAGTTAAGATTATTGACTACAATAAGTTTCTCTACGAGCGTAAAAAGAAAGAAAAAGAAATGAAAGCCAACGCGGCTAAAACCGTCGTCAAAGAAATTCGCTTTGGACCGAATACCGACGATCATGACTTTGATTTCAAGTTAAGACACGCACAGAAGTTTCTAGAGGAAGGTGCTAAGGTAAAAGCCTATGTACAATTCCGTGGCCGTAGTATTGTCTTTAAAGATCGTGGAGAACTATTACTCTTACGTTTCATTAAAGAATTGGAGGCACTCGGCGCAGCTGAAGCCCTACCAAAACTAGAAGGACGTAGAATGACCGTCGTGGTAGCACCGAAGAAAAAGAAGAAGAAATAATTCTTCAATTATTTCTTAGCATAAGTTTGATATTTTTTTTACTTTTGCATCCTGTTTTTGAAAACCGCTCCTAATCCCAAAAGGTTAGGAGACAAACATTTTATAGGATGCCAAAGATGAAGACGCATTCCAGTGCCAAGAAACGTTTCCGGGTGACTGGTTCAGGAAAAGTGAAGCGCTTCCAAGCTAGAACTTCTCACTTAATGAGAAAAAAATCTAAGAAAGCAAAATTGCGCCTTAGAGATTCTGTCTTGGTTAGCAAAGCAGATGAAAAAAAGATCAAGCGCTTATTAGGCGTTTAGAAAATCATTTTTTTAACGAGAATGCAGGTCAAAGTATTAGCATAGTCTAATCTCTGCATTGTACTAAAAATTAAATTATGCCACGTTCAGTAAACTCCGTTGCTTCCAGAAAGAGGCGGAAAAAAATCTTAAAAGCAGCACGCGGATATTTCGGTGCTCGTAAAAACGTTTATACAGTAGCTAAAAATGCCGTTGAGAAAGGTTTAACCTATGCTTACCGGGATCGTAGAAACAAAAAACGTGCTTTTCGCCGTTTATGGATTACGAGAATCAATGCAGGTGCTCGTCAACACGGTTTATCTTACTCTCGTTTGATGCACTTACTGTCGAAAAACGAAATTGAATTGAATCGTAAAGCACTAGCCGATTTGGCCATGAATCATCCTGATACTTTTAAAGCGATCGTTGATTCCGTCAAATAATCTAGTCTTCGACTATTATAGATTATTAGAAAAAAAGGGTAAAGTCCAAGTGGCTTTACCCTTTTTTTATTGGTCTGATTATCGAAACAAAGGCCGCTGTTTGCCGTACATAGCAAAAACCAATTTTACTATGTTAAAGTTAAAGAGACTTTTGTGGTGTAGCTTATTCATTGGCTCACTTTATGGCTGTCAGATGGATGAGTCGCTTACGAATCAATACGACGACCATTTGGCTCAAACTCTCAGAAGTATTGGCGGAGAACAGTGGCGCGCTACCTTTACCTTTCCCGATGCTAGTAATTTTGATGCCATCCCACAAGATCCTCAAAATCCCATCAATGCAAAAAAAGTAGCCTTAGGTCGTTTGCTATTCCACGAGCCAGGCCTGGGCACTAATGCCAACAGGCCAGAAGGGATGAACACCTACTCTTGTGCTTCTTGCCATTTTGCAGAAGCCGGATTTCAAGCTAATCGCTGGCAAGGAATCGGAGAAGGAGGAAGTGGAGCGAGTGCCAATGGGATGGGACGAGATATACATCCCAATTACCAGGCTATAGAACTAGATGTGCAGCCCATCCGCTCACCAGCAGCACTAAACGTAGCCTACCAAAGAATTATGTTATGGAATGGGCAATTCGGTGCTACCGGACCAAATGAAGGTACAGAGGCTTCCTGGACAGAAGGCACACCAAAAGCTGTCAATCAACTGGGTTATGAAGGTGTCGAGACCCAAGCCATTGCCGGGCTTGGAGTACACCGTATGCTGATAGATACAGCCTTTTTAAAGTCTAATGGCTATTTGTCTATGTTCGATGAGGTTTTCCCTAATTTCCCACCAGAGAAAAGATATTCAGCGGAAAGTGCAGGTTTGGCCATCGCTGCTTACGAACGTACTTTACTAGCCAATGAAGCACCCTTTCAACAATGGTTAAAAGGAAACCAGGAAGCCATGTCTGATTTAGAAAAACAAGGTGCTATTGTTTTCTTTGGGAAAGCACAGTGTGTAGATTGCCACAACGGACCTGCGCTTAGTTCTGAAGGTTTTTATGCTTTAGGGATGAAAGATCTTAACCAAAATAGTGAACCCATATTCAATGCTCCTGCCATTGATCCTACTAATCTTGGTCGAGGTGGATTTACCAATAGAGTAGATGATAATTTCAAGTTTAAAGTCCCCCAGTTGTATAACCTTGGAGATTCTCCTTTTTATGGGCACGGTGCCTCGCTTCGTTCTATCCAGGAAGTGCTGGAATATAAAAATAGAGCACAAGCAGAAAACCAAAGAGTGCCAGACCATGTACTTGCTTCAGAGTTTCAACCGCTTGGCTTGACCGATAAGGACATTCAGGCCATTACTGCATTTTTAAGTAATGCTTTACGCGATGATCAGTTGAGCCGTTACCTACCGGAGGCCCTACCTACCGGGAATTGTTTCCCTTTTGCAGATGACCAAGCTAAAGCTGATCTAAATTGTCAATAAGAAGAAAAATCACCCGTACAGCAACAAAACTAGGGTAAGTAGTCGTTTATTGGTGTAATAGTTGTTAAAAAAAGTCCTATGCCAGTTAAATATATAGTCCTTGTTTTTTGCATGCCAGTAATCCTTGCTTGTAACATCCAATTCGAAATACCTAAATCGGTACCAGAACCTACGGAGGAAGTATCAACTGATAATGATTCCAAAACACCAAATCCTGCAGCTTCATGGGAAAACGATCTCCTGGATATGGTGAATGACCTTCGCAAAAGTGGTTGCCGGTGCGGCAACAAAAGCATGAAACCAGTTGCTCCATTAGCCTTGCATACAGACCTGAATAAGATCGCTCAAACCCACGCAGATGATATGTATATCAATCGTTTCTTCAGTCACACCGGTAGCGATGGTAGCCAGGTAAGTGATCGAGCTACTAAAGTTGGCTTTAATTGGAGCAATATTGGTGAAAACATTAGTCAAGGCTATCCAACTGTCGAATCTGCCTTCAACGGATGGAAAAACAGCAGTGGCCATTGCAAAAATATGATGTCTCCTGATTTTAAATTAATGGGTGCTGCACAAAAAGGAAGTTATTGGGTCCAAACCTTTGGGAATGCTCGGTAATAATCAATCTTCATCTAAGCACTTGTTCTAGTCTAAAAAAGTATATCTGATACTGCTCCCTTACTTAAGATTTATATTTTTATATTGTACCCCAATAAAGTAGCAAACTATGGTAAACACAGAACCAATATATGATCTCCTTCGGACCAACTCCGTCAACCGATTTCTAAGTCGCCGAGCTACCAATGAATATGTTGGTATCTTACGACAGTTATTACATGAGCTGGGATATAGTGATGAGCTACAGTGGGATCGTTTGAGAGCAGATCATTTTTTTGGGGAAGAAACCATTTTAGCCGTAAGGTCTTTTGCCCAACGCAATAGCTTTGTTTCGGATGGTTTAGCGGTAACGCCTCAGATGGCCATTCGAATTATCCAGCGCTATGATACCATTGAAGGCCTTTCCTTGATACAACAAGGCTTAGAAGCCAACAACCTCGAGACACTTTTCAATCCCTTAGACCCCAACAATTATGGTTCTCAGCAACTAAAAGTAATGCTACAATCTTTAGGAATTTTTGAGTCTGACCTACCAGAAGCTGTCCGACAATATGCCCTTAAGCAAAGCCTATTTTTTGAAGATGGCAGTCGTTTTTCACCAAATATTGCTCGCGCAATGATGGCAGAATTGCTACCTGCTTATGGAGATCGCTTCTTGCTACGTAAAAATCCAATCATTGATACACCTGAAGAGCCGGAAGACCCAAGGCCGCTTGATCCACCAATCATCACGCCTATTCAACCGATGCTACCCAAAGAATTGGAGATCGTTGATGCCAATCGAAGTGTATCGGTAAGTGATGGGGATATTCAAATTGATTTCAGGAAACGAGACAAAGGGGTATATACCGTAGGATTCCACCCTGTGGGTACCTACGTTAATGAATACAGCAATAAACTAAAGAGTTTAGACCTTACGCCACCGAGTATTGCAGTCGTAGAATCTGTTTCTCGCAATGAAGGAAATTTGGATGCCATTAATACTTATGACCGTGGTTTTGTTAGTCTAGGTATTTTCCAATGGACAATGGGTAGTGATAATAGAGCAGGTGAATTAGCAGCCTTATTGAAAAAAATCAAGACCCTATTCCCTCATACGTTCCGAGTATTTTTCCAAAATTTCGGTATTGACATTTCTGAAAACACCAATACCACTTATGGCTTTTTAACCTATAATGGAAGACAAGTAAGTGAGCCCTTTTTAAAGAATCAATTTAGAGAACCAGAATGGGCTTTCCGTTTTTGGAGGGCAGCCCAGAATATAGATGTCCAAGCGGTAGAGGTAAAACATGCTTTATCCAGGTTAAATAACTTTTATTGGAAAGACAGTTACCAGGTGCTAGGGCATGGACTCAATGAAGTGATTACGTCTTCCTATGGGGTAGCCTTATTGCTTGACAATCACGTTAACCGCCCGAGTTGGGTACGGGAATGTGTGGAATTAGCGATGACGATTACTGGTTTAACCAATTCACCAAGCAGTTGGGGAGATGCTGAAGAACAACGACTACTTGATGAATACCTGAAGGTACGCGCTAATTATACAGCCAATGGCTATCCCCCGATGACTAAGGCCAATGAAAGAGCTAGAGGTATGCTAGCAGATGTACGTCAAGGCAATCTTCAAACCAGTCGTGGCACTTTCCAGGTCTCTGAAATGGCGCTACGCAGCTACAGTACAGATCCAAGGGACCCAGGTGGTGTTCAAAATTATGAGACTAGCCTTACTCCAGATGTCGTTCTGCCACCTCCTTATTACGCACAGGAAGACTATCCGGATATAGAAATGGATATTGAGAAGTAAGCTTAATTCAGCTTGATTTGTTTGATTAGTACAGCTCCACTTTCTTCTAAATTGGAGCTCATGACAATGATTTGTTCTTTGTGTCCATCATAGATAGAAATAGCAACGGTATTGGGCGTTATTTCGCCGAGATCATCGGCATGTAAGACTAGGAAATTATGATCTTCTTGTAATTCTATGTTGATATAGGCTTTCCTATCGCGGACCTTATAATGATCAAAAATCTTCTTTCCGTTGAGATAAAGCGTCATAATATCACCATCCACCACACCATTATCCCATACCGCCAGGCGCAGCTGCGGACGCTTGACTTCTAGTACTCGGTCTATTTTAATTTTACGTTGCTGCTCGAGTAAATAGCTTTGGCTATTGGTTCGTATTTCTTCTACAATTACTTGACTAAGTTGTGGTTTTTCTAAAAAAACCTTCCCGGGTGCGCAGGCTCCAGCTTTGCTTAAGTTCCCTTCAATATGTCCTTCCCAATTGCCCGTTAATTGGTAGGCATTACCCACTTTTTTGACTTGTAAATTTAGCTGCTTAATACACCATTTCCACTTGGAATCTGTCCGTTTGATTACTTCCCGTTCTTGGATGGAAATCATTTGCGTAATAGAATCAAATTGCCATTGCAGAGCGTGAGTAGCCTCTCCCCCACTGCCTTCGGACACAATACTCGAGGTACCGGTACCATCCTCTTGGAGTTCTAGCTCATAAAAGAAACCATAAGTTCGGTCAGATTGATCTAAATGTCCTGTCCAGCGTCCTATTTTTGAAAACGGCAGCCACTTGGTTTTGCTAACTCGGCTCACTTCCGGGACTTGGTATAAATAAACTTTCCCTGGATTGCATTCGCCTCCACTCCAATCGCCTAATAACAATAGGCTATCATTGCGTTCTACTAATTCTAATTTACTGTATTTGAGACACCATTGTGGTGGAGGTGTACTGATTTGTTGTAGCTCTTGTAGGAACACCTGTGTGCCTTCTTGTTTCCCGGTTAATTGAAACCTGACTTGTACACTAGAATCACGGAGCATAGAAACAGAGGTACCATTCAAAGTACCGTTTTCACTTTGCTCCATTTGTATGGCATAATGAAAATAACCATCATAGCCTTGCATGGTGATTTGTCCTTGCCAGTTGCCTTGGAGACTTTGACCTTGGAGAAAAGAGCAACCCAACAACATGAGGAGTATTATTAAGGCTATTTTTGGATTATCCATGAAGAGATACGTTCGCAATTAAGACATTTTTGCTACAAGAGCTCATAGTCAATAACTTCCATAATAATAACGTAAAAGTTATATTTCTACCTCTAATTATACATTAACAAATAGAGAAAGCATAAAATTAGTAGACCTCTCTAGCTACTTCAATGACTTTTATCAAGATCAAAACAAACTTTAATAGGTGAAAAATAAAGCTATAAAAACTATATTTACGAAAAGATAAATATTATTCTCTAAACCAAATAAATACAAATATATGAACTTACAAGTTGAAGCTCCTTTCCAAGTTAGCGAACCACTACAACAACTGATTGAAGATAAAGTAAATAAGCTTACCACCTTTTTTGATCGAATTACTTCTGCCCACGTCTTTTTTAAAGATGAAATTCAGCGTTTTCAAAAGAAAGATCAGAGGACAGTGGAGATGCGACTCGAAGTACCAGGAAGTAGTCTGCATGCTTCCGCTTCTGAAGAATCCTTCGAGAAAGCACTTATAGAAGTCACACATAAACTAGAAAGACAAATCAAAAAATATAAGGATACCCTATCCTAACTAAACTTATCCTGGCCCGCAATAGCGCTGCCAGGATAAATTGACTTCTTCAAAAACCTAAAGCTGACAGGCGCAAGCCTCGTCAGCTTTATTGTTTTTTAGCTTTAACAGTACCATTTGGCTGTACGAGCTGTAAGCCCTCAATTTCTCCGGCGTCATTTTTATTAAACTCCACGGAATACCCGTTCAAAGCTTTCAAGGAAAAAGCATCATTACCAATCGGAACCAACTCATATTCGGGCTGACCAGGGACTTCTACATAAAGTATTTTTTCATCCTTGATGTATACTTTGGCTAGCACGGTGGGTGCCAGTGCATATTGGCCCACATATTTTTCAAGATCAGAAGCTTCCATTTGCTGTTTCTCTACTTTTCGCTTAAAATTAATAGGATCAAGACCAGCTTCTAAAGGCATAGTGACGGCACTAACACGACCATTCACATCTGTTTCAAAACCCATTATAAAAGGCAACCCTTCTGGATCCTCTTCTCCTAGAGATTCGATGGGAATGGGCGTGAAATAATCAAAGTTTTTGTGCTTTAGCCAAAATTCAAACTGAGGAGTATGGGCAAAAAGAGAATCATTACGCGTGGTGACCTTAATGGTCCCATATCCAGGGTGGTTAAAGCTACCCGCAAAGTCTCCCAAAGCGTGAGCTGTTGGCACCCCTTTTTCTTCCTCTTCTTTTGTCTCCTCCTCTTTCTTCTTTCCTTTCGTCTTCTCTTTTTTTCTTC